>JAFLCC010000021.1 GCA_017302835.1 Deltaproteobacteria bacterium
TGCATAAATTCAGTTACCTTTTCTAGATCGTTTTGATCTTGTTTGTTTTTTGCTAAACAAAAGGGTAACTGAGTTTTCCACATTCTCGCTATCCGAGATGTGTCAGATCAGATCTAAACTTCTACATCTAATCCTTGAAGTCTTTTTTCAATATAAAGTTTCTCCATGCGAAACTCATCCAATTTAACTCAAATCCCAGGTTCCAATTCCCACCATAGAATTTCACCATAGTCTCCCAAAGCGCTTGATTCCTCGTTGAACCACGGCACCTTCTATTTCTTGCAGTAGCCCTTAATCGTTCGCGTAACTTTGCCACGAACTTCAAGCTCTCGAAGACAGCTCATTACATACCAACCCACTGAACCCTCAAAAGTCTTCACCTTTGAACCTACTAATTTTGCTAGCTCTGAGTATCGAACGGGCTTTTTGGTTAAACACTTCATTATTGCCGTTGATATGGTTTTGAATTTCTCAACAGATACTGTAGTCTGCTTTTTCCATCCTTTTCCTCGAATCGCGACACGTTCTTCATTCGAATTGCTTTTTCCATAACGTCTATTCACTTCTTTGACGGACTCAGAAATCAGCTTTTCGAGCACTTTCAAGTTCACTTCACTTAGCCTTCGAATCTGAAGACATGCTTTTGCCATATTATGTTTACCGAGATTCAACAAATGTTGATTCTGGCTTTTGCCAGCCGCCACCAGATAGATACTTATATTTGGCTTACCCGACGCAAAACCAGTTATGCATGAATCACCCTCTCGACCACTTTCATACTTGTAATGATAACTTCCAAAACCAATAATTTTAGAGCCCCATATTTTTGGCTTTTCACGGGTGATTTTGGTCATCATTTTTATAAGTAAAATACAGTCATTTCTTCGTTCGTCGTCAGTGATTTTCTTTAAGTGCGTCGCAATACTTGCGCTTGTTGCTTTCGTCTTCGCCATTTTTAGTTCTTCTCAGCCGCTTTCTTTAAGTCCCTAGCAAAGTCTTCGAAGGATTGATCAAACGGCGGAATCATTTTGGCAAACAACGGAAATATCGGGCCACCAATTTTTTCAGTCATGTTAAATTTGGTTTCTCCGCCAGACTCAAAAAGAGAGTAAACCCTTAAGCCCATTGCATCTCCCCAAGCCAACCTTTTTGCTGGTTCAAACTCTTTTACTTTAAGCTTAAAGATTCGCTTAGGATCAAGTTTCGACTTCAACTTAATCGTTTCTCCATGCGAAATGTTACCTTCAATCGAAACAACGGTTGAATTCCATTTCGGATACTGAGAGGCATCTGTAAGTAGTGACCAGATCACTTTTGATGGTGCTTTGATCGAGATACTCACCGAAGTTTCTCGGCTGAATAGCTTCTTAGTTGTCGTTGCTTTGCCTTCGCTCATAAACCTAGCCTCCCGCTGAACCAAGTTCAGACATTTTATTTAACCACATTTTTCGTTTTACTTCGGACATACCTTTGACTCCACCGATGTGCGTAGATCGAATGGGTTTGAATCCGCAGAAAGCAAAAATCATTTTCTTAGTAACAGTGTACGGTGAATTGAAATAGGCGAACAAATTGAAAATAGTCGGCGCATCACAAGTTACCAAGATACGGGCCGAGCGCCCTTTTAATAATTTGTCCCAAAAAGGACTCGAGTTTTGAAACTTAAATGCAAAACCAGGCAACCAACTTCGGTCAAAATAACCTTTCGTCAATGCCGGCATAGCTCCCCACCACATAGGGTATGCAAAAACAAGATGATCACACCACAATACTAGTTGTTGGGATGCTATCAGGTCGGGTTCAAGCTGTTGTATTTCTTTATAGCCAAATTTTAGATTGGGATCAAAAACTAGGTCTCGAACATTTAGTCTCTTTATCTCGTATCCACCAGCTTTGGCGCTTTCAAAGTATCGATCGCAAAGAGACGATATAAAACTATCACTTTGCGGATGACCATCGATTAATAATATCTTTTTCACGGCAACTCAAAATTGAAATTGTAGTAGTGCTTTCCAGCTTCAATGTTAATTTCCATTTTTCCGGTCAAACCAATCAAATCGCCCTCGCCAGAATCAGGAACCACTTCTAAGATCAGCCGATCCTTGCCTTTGTCCATAGTTCCAAAGTGTTGAAGTACAAAACTTCCTTTTTTGTCACTCAACGAGCCTGTGACATATTCTATCGCAACATATCCAGCAGAACCCTTAACTGAAGTCATCGCACTGAGCATTTCGCCTTTACTAGTCGCTGACAATTCTCCTCGAAAAGTCTTATCAATCGACATTCGACCTAATTTTACTCCGTTAGAGCCTTTTGCGTATGATTCTATTGGATTTAACTTAACTTCAAACTCGCCTCTAATTTGCATTCTAATCCCTCAAAACTTTCCAAACCGTCCTGTTTTTCTCAATTTCTCCGTGTAAGCTTTAAACTCTTTCTTTTTCTTTTCAGGAATATGAGTCCAGTGAATATTGTGAATCGCCCCATAGAGTGAGTAAAGGTAAAGTGCATTACAACACTTAGCACTTCTGTTTAGGTTTAGTCGCCCTTCGAGCATTTTGATAAATGCCTTCTCAGGGCCAAGTTTGATTATTTGATCTGCGTGAGTAATTCCAACGGCATTGAAATCCTTCTCGACTGCAGGCCCTAAGTTCATCATTTTTGAGATCTTGGTTTTTTTCAGGTCAATTGACTTGGGTTTTGGTTTCTTCTTCTTCGACTTGATTTCAGGTTCAATACCAATCAGTTCATTTTTCTTTTGAATCAATTCGATTAATTGGAACATTGAAGGCTCAAAATATTTAGATGACTGAGGAAGATAGAGCCACTTGGTGATCACTGGATGGATCGTCGTACCTTTAATTTTGGCTAATAGAGATTCATGGTGGTCTCGATGCGATGGAATTAAACAGCCATTCCATATATCAGTTTTAAACTTCTTTCCTCGCCACTCCTTGTCGCCAGGATGCTCACATAAAAAGGCGACCATTCTTCCAAAGACATAAATCGAAAGGCCGCCAAAAAACTTCTTACAATAAAAACTGTCTCTAGATTCAAGATCTTCAAAGAAATGACCAGCACTAAAGCTTTCGAGGGAATACTTTTTGTTCATATTACATCGCTGAACAAATTTCGACCAAGAGACCATTGCAGTCTCGTACGTAACTGACAGTTTGACCCCAGGGCTTTTGTGTCGGTTTACTGACTGAAACTGCACCAGCATTTACTGCGTGCTCAAATGCATTCTCAACATTGTCAGCCACAAATCCAATTTCAAATCCAGGGGCCTTACTTTTCAAACTCAACTTTTCATACTCAAAACCGTGCGAACCGGCGGTGGCATGATTAACAAAACCAAGTTTGGTATCGCCAGTCTTCATTTCACCATAATCTTTGGACTCATGAAGAAAACCAGCTTCAAGCCCAAACGCTTTTGAATAAAAGGCCATCGTTTTTTCAACGTCATCAACGTACAATAAGGTATATCCAAGTCTCATAAATTTTTCCCTTTCAGTTCATCTAGGAAAATTCCAATTCTAACCGTTTCAAACTAAAACCAGAGTTTCTCCTTGCGAAACTTAGGTTCTCCACGGTTGATGGTGGACAAAAAACCTATTGAGTTTTTCAAGCTGTCCTCAATGCATCTTAGAATAGAATCAAGTATTTCGACAACTCCTCTGTTTCGTAACAAAGCGTTCCTCAATCAAAAATACGCCATCGAAGGGCTCACGGCTCGCCAAATTGCCGTCCTCATTGGGAGCAGCCATTCAACGATAAACAATGCCTTAGTGCGATTTGAAATACTAAGAACTGCCAGAGTGTCAGGACGGGAAGTTTATGGAACAAAATCTCAAGGAGGAAACCGGGGTTTTGCACACTCGGGTGCAAAATGGTAGTCGATAGTATACTAAGAAAACGGAGTCTAGGCTGGTCCTATAAGACAATCTCTGAGTGGCTCACGTTAAGAGGGATCAAAAGTCCCTCCAGGCAAACGCGATGGTATCATACAACCATCCGACGAATTGAAACTAGCGCCCTAGAATCTACCAAACTTACTGAAGACCTTCGTTTCGATGAGAGCCCTTCCGAATGCCTTTACAAATGAGGTCGGCGCCCTCGCATAGCTAATCGAATTTGGTTCAGTTCATCAGAACGAGTATCGAGCTGGTCAGAAGACTAGAAGCGAGAAAATAGGGGGCATTGATTGCTGTATACAAAAACGGACGCGGGAAATTTGGATTGATCGCAATTGTCATTGTCATGGGAACAAAATAGCCAATTCCAACCGTCGATCCAAATATTAGTGCATCCGAAAGAGTTTGGATATTCAGCATCTTTATAAATGCGCCACTCGTCATTGTGATAAGCAGACCGCAAACTGCTGGTCCTGCAATCATCAGGACTGAAGGCTTTTGTCTTTCCTCCTTCTCTCTTCCCATCGCGAAAGCATACATTTTAGCAATGATGACGCCAAAATAGATGCCTCCAAAAATGAAATTTACGATTGTAACTACTATCACACCTAACCAACTTGTTTCAGTTAAAGCCGTCAACATTGTTAACTCCTTTGTTGTGAGTAATTATCTTATGTATAAATATGCCATTTTATGGCATATTTGTTTTATGCCAAAATCTAGCTACATAAGCCGCAAAAGTCGTCTGGACAAGCTCATTGGTCTTTTGAGGTCTCAGGAAATGCGAAATTCTTTGGAACTCAGTCAGTTGCTCAATGTAAGTCGACGAACCTTAATGCGTGACCTACAAGATTTGGAAGAAGCCGGATTTCCAATTGAATCAGACAGAGGCCGAGGAGGTGGCATTAGACTTCATCACGGATGGGGTTTGGGCAAATTACAGTTAAATTACAGCGAAATTCTAGATCTGCTTATTGCATTGGCTACAATGGAAAAGTTGCAGCCGACGTTTCTGATGAGCCATCTTAGAAGTATACGATTCAAAATTGCCCAATCTTTTCCCGATTCGCAAAGACGTCAGATTGAAGAGATTAGAAAAAGGATTTTAGTCGGTGATATGGCCCCAAGAAAAGTTTTGTCGAGCTTTAAATTGCCAAAAGAAAAAATTATAATCCCACTTCGAATCAGTTTTTTTGAAAGCAAGCAGCTAGCAATCACTTACGTCGACGAGAAAGGGATCAGTACCAATCGAACAATTGAGCCTCATTTTTTACTTTTTAACTGGCCTGTTTGGCACATCCTCGCTTGGGACTACCTGCGAGAAGATATTCGCTTTTTCAGAGTAGATAGAATTTCAAGTAGCGAGTTAACAAATGAACTTTTTAAGTCTAAAGACAGAGTGAAATTTAACAGGGCGATTACTGAATTTTTTGAGTCTGTGTAGAAGACGAGTTTAGATTTAAGAATTTATGTCACTCTGAGCTAGCCATAAGAACTTGTCCCACTCATCGTCTTAACTTGGCGTAGAGCTTCAACTCTTGAGGCCGTACCAGCCATTAATCATGAACGCTTGAAAAAAACGGATTGGTATAGGGATGCCGCTTTGCCTTAGCAGCGATTCGGTTTCTATGGGCGAAAGCACTGTCAGCATTTCGCGCAACACTTGAGATAAATTCGCAAGTGACTCTGGTGTTGCGCCCATCAAAATTTGAACTTCCTTCCAATTGTTTAACATCATCGGAAATTCTTGCGAGCTTAAATCATAACTGATTTCTGTATTGATCAATACTCCATTGGTACGCAATCGACTGGACATCGCCTGATAGAAACCCAACCGTTCATCGCGCTTCACGAAGTGCCCGACCAGAATACTCAATGCCGCATCAAAATTCTCACCTGTAGGCGCATCGTTAACATATCCATGAATGAGTTCACAGCGGTCAAGGATTCCAGCCGACTTTAGTTTTTCACGACAGACATCAAGCATTCCAACAGATGGGTCAACGCCAACAAATGTCCACTCTGGAAATTGTTTAGCGAGTGAAAATAACTCTGCTCCAGTTCCAACACCCACACAAAGAACTCGGGCACGAACGAGAGCATTTTTTAAAATAAGACGAATGAGAAAATGCATGTTGTCAGCTATGGGTGCTAACTGCTGGTTTTTCTCATCGTATACTTTGGCAGCATTTGTAAAATGGTCGATCACTGTGGGGCTTGGATTCATTCAGCAATCCCACTAACTTCAATTTTATCGACCTGCGCTTTAAGATTAGAGGTAGCTTTCAAAATTGCTTTCATATTTACAGTCATGCTTTCTATTTCTCCATCCCCATTTCTTCTAAAAGTTGGACTGGATTCTGAATTTTCAATAAACTTTTGAATCCGAAGACTCTTCTCTCAGTGGAGAGAATATAATCTTGTTAAGACCCTAGAACCATTTGCAGGTTCCGTATATGTTGGACTCCAACTTCGGCAAGTCGAACTCAACCGTCACCTGTCTCAATTTTCTTCAGCATACTTCTTGAAGTTATTAAGTATCGATTGCCAGCCATTTTTCTGCATTTCTACCGGATTCTGATTTTCGGCATCAAAAACGGTCGTGACCTTCGTCGCATCTCCCACCCGCTCGAAACTTGTGACGACTTTTCGACCGTCAGTTAAAGTATAAGCAAGTTTCTTTTGAATTATAACTTCGTTGTAAATAGCTTCAAAATCGAAACCAAAACTTCCGTCCTTAGCTTCCATTCTTGCTGAGTACTTTCCTCCAACGCTAAGATCATTCGTGGCTCTTGGGCAGCACCATTCTGGCACTGCAAAATTCCACTGAGTAATATGATTCGGCTCTGTCCAATATTGCCAAACCTTTGGGAGCGTTGTTGAGATTGTTGCTTCGATTTGAATTTTTGAATTACCCATTAGTGGCTCTCCTTAATTTTATCAAACATCTCCCTAAACTATTGATTCCTCGATGAACCACGGCACCACGGAGGGGAGAGCCCCAGGAGCAAAAGCCAACAATATCATGGGCTTAAGCTCCAAATTTGGTGTCAAAAATGGTGGAGGCGGGGGGAATTGAACCCCCGTCCGCAGGTGATCCACGATAAGGCGCTTCATACTTAGTCTATGTTTTAATTATGATGACTTCGCTTCCATAGACAAAATCACTGCCATCATTCCACCAGCATTTTTAAGTTGGTGCCCTGGAGAAAACAACACTCAACCGATATGGCATTAATTACAGCCAGTTAACTCAACACCATCGATTAAGTTAGTGACCGTGGCAGCACTAAGCTGCCATTGCTACGTTTTCGTTAGCAATTAAAAGTTTGCACCTTTTTATCGAGGTCCCTGTGCGCCCCGGTATGCTCCTCATGCTTCAGCGCCCACGTCGAAGCCGTGTCGCCCCCGTTATATTCTTTAATAATGTCATAAAAAACTATGACAGATCCATTCTATCATTAGAATGGAAAAAACAACAGAGATTATAAAATAAACCTCTAACAAAAACTAAACCACAATCCTCTATTATCCTTAACCTAAGATCATTCCGTTTCAATTTTTCGTTCTAGTTTAACCTAAGTCATTTATTGAGGAAAAGCTGAGCAAGATTGTTTCATTATTTGTTTCATGACATATTTGATTATTTTTATAAAATATCTAGGATAAGTTTAGAGTTGAAATTCTAATAATTTTTCTAAACTTTGAAAAGAAAAATAAACATTAAAAAAAAATAATTTCTTAGGCAAATGAAAATTACCATTTTTTACCCTAATTTTTAATAAGTTATCAACCAAACCCACAGAGTTATCCACATACTAGACTAAATTCTTTTCATATTATATATAGAAATTTAAGAACTAAAAACGCAAAGCGTCGTATATTTTTAATGATCATTCACTAAGTTTTTTAAAAAAACAAGACCCAGATCAGATTTCAAATTAGATTTGAGACTCAAAGAAGGACGCTGCTTGCAAAGCTCGTTCTGCTAAGGATTGAACAGTACTTTCTCCTTCTTCTTTCTTCTTCATCAATTCAAGATTTTTTTTAAAAATGGATAGCTGTTCTTCGCTGATTTTATTGGTAACTGGAAATAATTGAATATTTAATTGATAAACTCGTTCGCCTTTTTTTTCTTTTCTTCCCATGGAATTATCTTTATGAATGCTTTTTCTGAGTTGTCTCAACTTAAATTTAATATCTTCAAACTCTTCCTTTGTTAGCGACATTGTTAACGTACCAAATTCACGATCTTGGGGAGCGTCCTGATACAAAGACTCCAAGCCCAGATACATCAGCTGCGTTTGCAATTTTCGGACAAGGGCAACTGGGATTTCCTCTGGAGAATCAATCAAAGTATGTGATTTTTTTATTTCACCCGTAATAGGATCTTTTTTGATTTCGCCACTCGCTAATAATGAGTTTAAGGACGCTTCGATCTCTGCCTCAGAGGCTTTATTTCTAAGTAATTCCTTCAAGTTCTTGGTTGTAAAAGAAACACCCTCTTGATCAATCATGGCATATAAAATCCAAGCAACCCAATTGGGAATTTTTTCCCAAGTTTTGCGATCGATCTCACCGCTCTTTAGTTTTTGTTCAACCCGCACTTCTGAAATTTTTTTTAAATAAATATTTCTTTCGGAGGTATCTTCAGCTTGATTTAACTTTACAAGATAGGAAAACTCCTCGCTTTGGTCTTTGCTTAATGCCAGCGCCTTGGCAAATTTTCCGATCATGTCTTCAGAAAGATTTCTCTGGCCCTCGATAATCATTTTTAAATAATTTGGGGACTTAATATTGGCAGCTGCAGAAAAAAGTTGATAGCTATAAGGTCTGAGATCATTCTTACTGAGCTCCTTTTTAGCCTGATAAAACTCGCGTAAATACAAACGGTAGTCGAGATAATCTGAAAGATTAGGCAATCCTTGTGAATTCTTTGATTTTTCATCACTTTTCTTAAACTGATCAACTGACATAACCACCCCTTTGTAACTAAGTACACAGAAGTAAAAAAATAAAATCAATTCATTTTTTACTTTTGTCTGGGCAGAGCACCATGGTCGAATATACTGGTGCCAAAAAGTTCAGATTTGAACTCAATCCCACTTAGATAAATAAGGAGCAAGGTTGATGCCATTAAAACTGGACTGCAATCCTCTATTCCTATTTTATTCCAAACTTGAAGGGAAACTCGTAGGAATTGATATACGACTAAATATAAGCAAAATCTTGTTAGATATTTTAGATTTCTTGGATTCAGTTTTAATTTCAACAGTCACATGTCCCATGCTGTTGTTTTCAATCACCGTGGCTGATTTAAATAAATCCATAAAACTTGCATTTCCACGAGACCCTTGTGTCGAGCGGTGCACGTTAAGATCACTCTCATCAAGATTTTTTTCAACATTGTTTTGAGCTGCCGTTAAATCTCGTTTGAGCATCAATTCTGATTTCAATGAAATTATTTGATTATCTTGGCCCTTGATGATCGCAGTAAATCCTGCCCTTCCATTAACAATTTCAAATGAATTAAAATAAACTTCCTCAATTCTATTATGTCTATTATGCTTCATTTCCTCTTGAGCTTCATTACCTCTTTTGCTGTCTCTGTCTGTACTGGAGTTTTTTAAAAATTGAAATAACTCATTATACTCGGCATCCTCCACATTATAATGCCAATACTTTATATTAGCGTTCGAATGTCTTAAAATGGCATGGGACTGCGCCCCCTCATTTTTAATTTTAACCACTAAATTCGAGCAATCGTCTGAATATTTATATGAATCCACACACTGAGCAGTCACAAAGAGGTTCGCCTCGCTCATTTTCATTAATGAATTTTCTTTAAAAGCAGTTTGAAGCCGAATATCACTAATTTCATTCCCTGTCCTTAAAGTAATATCAATTGTTATCTGCTTCGTTTTGTCGACTAAATAACTCATCTCCATTAACGAGCCAGCAAGTATCTTATTCAGTTGAGCTTGTTGTGCGGTCACTTTATTTTCTTCCGAAATTAAAAATTTCAAAATCGAATCATTAGAAGCGCCAGAGTAAATGAACCCTAAATCATTTCCCCCACCAGTTAAGATTGCTGAGCTAGCGGTTATCTTTGAACTATTTGAAGCTACAAACAGATTATCACTGCTGGACGGATCCTTTGAATTAAAAGAGTAATTTGGTGCTGAGGTTCTCGCTTTTAATTTTTCTGATTCCTTTTGTTCGGCAGAAAGCTTTTTGGTCATTTTCTTGGACGTTCTATTTGATAAATCGAGACTATCTCTTCCTTGTTTATCTTTAACTTCATTTTTTGGTAAAGGTTTGGTCTCTTTTGCCGTCGAAGGCGGAGCAGAGGGTGGCAATTGAGGAGTAGGTGCTGGCTGTTCTGCTGGTGCTGGTGTTTGCGTCGCGGGAGGCGTTTCAACTTTAGAAGGCTCTTTTTTCACCCCACATGAAGTTACAATTAAAGAAATTCCCATCAAAACTATGGCTTTCTGCCATTTCAATTGCCATTTCATTTTAAGCCCCCAATTTAACATCTTAAACCCCCAAATTAATTAGAAAATCTACCGTATAATTAATAATTAGAAAATCTACTTCGTTTTACTTTTCTGCTAACCAAGAAAAACAAACAAGCTATTGAAACAGTTGAAGCAAACAGCACGCCAACTATAAACGCAAAAGAATCGTTGTCTTTACGGTTAAATAAGTAAAAAATACATTTATGTTTATTTTTAGGTCATGGGAGCTCGAGAAAACTCCATTAAAAAAAATTTATTCTTATTCAGCGATTTTAAGCGTGGTCACTATCTTTGCGGGTCTATTTTCTATCTCTTATTTAGATCAAAAAATTACCTATCTCTTCAGAGAAGATGATTGGAAATGGCTGTTTGCTCGAGAAATCACCAATGTTGGTTTGTTTTCAAATTACTTTATTGCCGCATTGACAGTTCTTGCAATTTGTTTTTACTTGATCAAATTAAAACGAGTCACTCACCCCAAAATTCATTCTGTTTATCGTAAATCTCAAGTTATGATTTATTCTTTACTTTTCTCAGGATTGTGTCTCCAATTTTTTAAATTTTTGTTTGGACGTCAACGACCCAAAATATCTCCTGATTTTGATCCCCATGCTTTTTATCCGTTTAATACCCATTGGAATTTTCATTCTTTGCCCTCTGGACATACCCAAGTGTTATTTTGCGTGGCCACTTTTTTTTCCTATTACTATCCTCAAAAAAAATATTTATTCTATTCCTTGGCTACAGCTCTTAGCTTCACCCGCGTGATGACTCGCGATCATTTTTTTGCCGATGTTCTTATCGGCGCACTCGTTGGACATCTTACTTGCCTATGGCTATTTTATTTTCTTTCCAAGAAAGAATCTAAGCTCGTGTTCTGAAAGTCGTTTCAAACACGCATTAAAAACCTACAAATCTAAAAAGCCCGTTAAACCTTGACTTTTTTTTAGTTGCATTGAGATTTCTTTGTATTGTGGACAGAATTTTTCGACTAAGTTCCAAAAACTGTCAGAATGATTTAAATGTTTCAAATGAGCAAGCTCGTGGATCAATACATAGTCAATAATTTCATCTGAAAATAGGATTAATCTCCAGTTCAAATTGATAATTTTATTTGTTGAACAACTACCCCATCTGCTCTTTTGCTCTCGAAATTTTATTTGGGAAGGGTATAGCTCCATTTGTTGAGATAAATAATTAACTCTTTCAGTTAGAAAACGAATAGATTCCCTTCTGTAGAAAACCCTTAGAGTATGAATTTGATTTTCGTATTCTAATTTTTTGCTCAGAGCATGCCATTCCTTTAAAGGAACGTGTAAGAGCATAGTTCTATGAGCATTCATTTCTGGCAAAGAAACAAAATATTTTTTTCCTGGCGTGATGACAACCCTTAAAACATAATCTACGCCTCGAAAAGGAAAAACTTCATCTTCTCGAATTCTTTTTTCAGGATACTGACTTTCAATTTCTTTGATTCTTTTTATGTTTTTTTCAATCCAACCTATTTTGCTTTTCAAAAAACTCAAGATAAAATAATGAGACGTCTTTAATCCCGTTCTTACGATAATAGGCCTCTTAGGAGCCATAAAGACCGTTACTGATCGGCGCTTTGATTTTCTTTCAATTTGAAATTCATAATTTTCAAAACGGACGATTTCTGACGACATAGATGGATTTTATCCTATTTTTCAGACGACATCAACCGGCACAATGAAAATCAAATTTTATCTAATATCATTAGACTTCACCAGCATCCAACGGTTATCCTCTTTAAAATCTTGAGAAAAAATGAATTCTTAGGAGAATAAAAAATGAAATGTATGGAAATGCATGGAAATGTCTGGAAAAATTATGAAATGTAAGAAAAAGAATTTAAAAAATTAAAAAAGAATTTAATAAATTTAAATAAATTTAAAAAAAACTTTTAACTGACGAGTGTGCTTAATCATGACCGATAATTTTTTTAATTTAGATCCAGAAAATGTATTACTTGCTAGTGAAAGAGCTGGTTTTGTTCCTACTGGTTTATTTACACAGTTAAATTCCTATGAAAACCGCGTTTTTGATTTAAAAATGGAATCATCTGAAAATATTATAGCTAAATTTTATCGTCCCCAACGATGGACTTTAGAATCCATTCAGGAAGAACATGCTTTTTTAAATGAGCTGAATGCTGAAGATATTCCCTGTCTTGAGCCTTTACTTTTAAAAAATGGAAAAACCATCCTCGAACATAATGGTATCTTCGTTTCCTTTTTTCCTAAATTTCGTGGACGCATGCCTCAAGAGTTTCTCAATGATGACTTAAAAAGAATTGGCCAGCTCATGGCCAGAGTGCACAATGTAGGCGCACGAAAAATAGCATTTCATCGTCCAACCCTTGACTCGAGTTATTTTGGTGGTTGGGAAACTTTGGACTTGTTACAAGATAAGGTACTACCAGAGCTAAGGTCTCGGTATATTAAATCAGCCGAAATTATTTTAGAATTTATTGATTATGAATTTAATCCCGCAGAGTTTATCCGCATTCACGGAGATTGTCATAAAGGAAATGTTTTACAGTTTCAAGATTTGTTTTACCTTGTTGATTTCGATGATTTTTTAAATGGCCCTGTTATCCAAGACCTATGGATGCTGCTCAGTTTTGACGATACCACTTTGGAAAAAGAAAAAGATTTGCTTGTTGAAGGTTACGAGCTTTTTCGTGAATTTCCCTTTCACCAATGGGGTTGGGTAGAAGCGCTTCGCGGATTAAGAATCTTGATGTATGCAGGCTGGATCGCCAAACGTTGGAGTGACCCTTCTTTTCCAAAAATATTTCCCAATTTTGGCTCCTATTCCTTTTGGGCGGAAGAAACCGAAGCGCTCGAAAAGATTGCTTGGAATTTAGGAACGGCTCTTTAGAGTCTTGCGCAAAAATAACTTGGGCCCTTAGGTTCATGACGCTTTGATCTTGCCTTGTCTTTCTTTTATTTAACAAAAATACTAAATTTAAACCTGGTTGCTTTCGCAACTTAATCTTAAACCTAGACTTAGTAAAAGGATAACTTATGAAAAAAATTAAAGTGGCAAATCCCGTTGTAGAGCTCGATGGCGATGAAATGACAAGAATCATTTGGGCTTTCATTAAAAATAAACTGATCACTCCCTACCTTGATATCGATATTAAATACTTTGACCTGGGAATGGAAAATCGCGATAAAACCAATGATCAAGTAACTATTGACTCTGCCGAAGCCATCAAGAAATACAATGTGGGAATCAAGTGTGCCACAATTACGCCAGATGAAGAACGAGTTAAAGAATTTAAGCTAAAACAAATGTGGAAGTCTCCTAACGGAACCATTCGAAATATTCTTGATGGTACCGTTTTTCGTGAGCCTATTATTATGAAAAATGTCCCTCGCCTCGTACCTGGATGGACAAAACCCATCATGATCGGCAGACATGCTTTCGGAGATCAATACCGGGCTACAGATTTCGTGACCAAAGGAAAAGGGAAACTCACTATCACTTTCGAAGGCGAAAATGGAGAGAAAATTTCTCATGAAGTATTCAACTTCAAAGGGGATGGCGTTGCCATGGCCATGTATAACACTGACGAGTCTATTAAAGGCTTTGCAAAATCTTGCTTCAACGTCGCTTTAACTAAAAAATGGCCACTTTATTTATCAACAAAAAACACGATTCTTAAAAAGTACGATGGTCGCTTCAAAGATATTTTCCAAGAAATCTATGAGAAGGACTTTAAAGCTGCCTTTACCTCTGCAGGTATTACGTATGAGCATCGTCTTATTGATGACATGGTCGCCAGTTGTTTAAAATGGGAAGGTGGTTTTGTATGGGCCTGCAAAAACTACGATGGGGATGTTCAGTCAGATACCGTAGCTCAAGGTTTTGGTTCTCTCGGGTTAATGACATCCGTATTGATCACCCCCGACGGAAAAACCATGGAAGCTGAAGCGGCCCATGGGACGGTCACCAGGCACTACCGCCTTCATCAGCAAGGAAAACCAACATCCACTAATCCCATTGCCTCCATTTTTGCGTGGACCAGGGGCTTGGCACATCGAGGAAAATTAGACAGCAATCCAGAGCTCATTCGCTTCGCAGAAACCTTAGAGCAAGTTTGTGTTCAAACCGTCGAATCAGGTTTGATGACGAAAGACTTAGCTGCTTGCATATACGGCGACAAGATCCCTGCCGACAAGTATTTAAACACGGAACCCTTCTTAGAAGCTATTGATAGAAATCTTTTGAAAGCCTTGAACCTCAACTAGATTTCTATACCCGATAGGGTATAGTATTATCATTTTATTATGATACTATACCTGATCGGGTATCATTGAATCTATAAGCGAATTTGCCATAATCAAGATTTTAGGAGGCTAGAAAAAAATGACTGATCTGGAAATTCGTTTTACTTTTCCATCAATAATTCTGGATTTCCCTCCGGTATGAATAGCGACCACTTCGCCTCTTTCATTTAAAAGGGGCCCACCGCTATTTCCATGATTTGAGTCAGCAGAGCTAAAAAACATTCTGTCCAACTGCCAATAGTCCATTAAAGATTCTTGAACTTCAAAAAATGAAGCCTGACTTTTTGGTTCTAGCAAAACTCCAGAAGAAACTTTCAGCCCTTTTCCGTCTGAATTTGGTCCCGGTGACCTATCTGCAAAATCGTTGGGATCCTCCACTTGAAAACTCTCTGGATTACATGCCGTGCAAGCTGGATAACCAAACAAGAAAATCCTCTGACCAAACAGAGGAAGCTTATCGGCAACTTTTAAGGGCTTGCCTATAGGTCTACTAAGAGACAAACCAATATAATCAGAATCTTCAGCAAAAAAAGTGTTTCTAACTCTCGCCATGTAAGTCATTGGCGGAGCCATGCCAATGGTAGCTTGGTCTAGATAGGGATTCAGCAGTAACTCACCTTCCTTGTTGAAAATAAAAACGGCAATTCGTTGCTTTTCAGAAAAGATCTTTTTAAATTTACTTAATTTTGATTTTTTTCTAAATTTTACATCACGAAATTTTTCTACAAAACTCATGAAACCATCCACAACATGTGCATTCGTCCACAAAGTTGAGCCCTCGCCTGTCAAAAATCCTGTGCTTTTTCGAATGTCAAAGGTGATCAAGCAATTCATTTGGTAAGTAATATCCTTATTCCCTTCGCAGCTTTCAATTTGTTTGATCAAAACAGTTTTATCATTTTCATCCAGTGAGCCTGTATTCATTGAACTTGTATTTATTGAATTTGCATCGATGGAACTTGTTTTCATTTTTCGGATATTGTCTTTAAATTTTGAACCCTGACCATTGGAAACATCCACGACCCGAAGAAGTCGGTCCTCTCCAGCGGCAAGAACTCGCAATTCGAAAACTGAGGAACCCGCAGCTCTTACAACATCAGGCAATCCCTTGACGTTTAATGGATAAAAGCCTCGAGGGTTATCAAGATTCAAAGTCAATTGAGAATCAATTGGAAAATCAGCGGGCTTTTTCGTTTCTACTGAGTTTTTCGGTTCTATTGATTCACGTGATCCAGTTACTTGTTTGGAAGATTTTCCACACCCAACCAGGCACTCTAAAATAAAAAACGCACTTATTGGCAGAATAAAATATTTCAATTGATCCCCCTGTCATTAAAATGATCCCTAAGCTATTAGAAAACAAAGTCTTGGTATCTGTTTAAATCTTCAATTCTTTTTTCGGTCATATCTAGAAGACAAGACAGAACTTGCAAACCTTGTCCAGATCCTCCGTACATTTGCATGCCTTCCAATTCACATGTTGTATCCTTAAAAGTAATCCACGCTCTTTGCGCTTTCACAAGCCGAGACAACAATTCTTTGTTTTCCTCAAGAGAGCTGGTTTTAAGTTTGGAAACTAGTTTTTGATATTTCAGATTTAACTGGACGTCTGTTTCTTTAAATACATCATCCAAACACATTCCTATGGAAGCGTTATCTGGCATGTCTTGACAGTCGGTCAGAGTCTTTGAAAAAGAACTCTTCCCACTTAAACTAATTATAAAAAACGAAACTAAGAAAATCACTTTTTTTAAATTCATAAAATCCCCCATATTATCTAGTTGATAATGTTTAACCTTGTTATTTTTAATGTTACTTTTAATGCTACGTTTAGTTGTTGCTAAAATCGTTGATAAAATCATTCTCCGCTTATAACAGAAATTCTCTGAAATGGTACTGACTAAAAATATTACATATAAAAAAGTATTTATTCTCTGTAAATAAAACATGAATTTAAAATAGGACTCTGAAAAATTTATCTTATATTATTTTTTGGAGCAGAAATTGAAGATAATACGATGAAGTTGAATCTGTTATTATATTTTTTGCAGACTGCAAATTACCGTACAAAACAAATTCAGTATATTAATTCAAATTTTCTTGTTACTGATTAACCAATTCATATGACAGATAGTCTTAATATATGAAGTAAATGGGCGGGTTGTAAGGCATCTAACTTTCAAAATCTTCTTGGTTAGATGCCTTATTTTTTTTCTCTAAGATCGTTTTCTCTAAAATAGAGGCTCTTAACCTTACCATCTCATTTTGGTGACCCAATAATTTAAGTCCTTCCTGCTTTAGTTTTGCCAAAAAATCATTCGTAGTATAGACCACTTCATCTTTTTTATAGTAATGGCTAATCAGTTCTTCTATTAAATAGAGCGCACTGGCTTGAAACAAAGGTGTCCCCGACTTAATCCATTGTATCACGGTTTCAGTTTCCTTTTTAGCTAGCTCTTTTTTAAGTTGAGCCAAAACAAGATTGGCTGAAATTCTATTGTTATCTTTCCAATTTATTAAGATGTTTTTGACTTCAGATATTTGTTCATGAAAGATAAAATAAACTTCCGACGCATTCGCAACTATCCTTGGATTTGAAGAAAGTAAATAGTTCTGCAACAAAGAGCTCCAAGAATCCGACCACATTTCTTTGTTAATAAAATGAGGGATTAAATTCAAAATGCCTGATAAAAATAAGTTTTCGGTCTGTTTTCTTTGAATAACTTCAAAATGGTCTGACAATATTTGATACAGTCTCTGACATATTAAAGCATCAGGAACCGAAACAGAGATCTTCTTTAAAGATTGTAATAGATAGAAAATGGGCTCCATTTTCTCTGCCTGAAAATATTTATCAATTAGAACTAAAGACTCTAAAATATCATTTTGACTTCTAAAGTAATCTAAATAATTCATTTTATATCTAAAAATTTCTCTATCCTCTTCCCTTAACACATTGACAAAGTAAGCATCTAAAGACACAAATTCTTTGATTTCAACTACAGGAACTGTTTCTTCAAAACCTTTTAATTGAACCATTTTTCGGTTAACACCTTGAAAAAAATTATCCCAATGATGATAGCTCGCCTCTAGAACAACCAAGGAATTTTCAGACTTATCTGAAACACAGCCCAGTAGCCTCACCGACTCAATTAACGGCACACCGGCAAAAGCAAAACCTGTATTTAGTTTAACAAATTTTAGGTTTCCATTCGAAATCGATGATTTTAACAAAAATCGGTGACCAAATTGATCATTCACTTTTTTGTCCAGTTTCTTTGCCCACTCAAATATGGATTTCACCGCAAATAGCGCTTTCAGCTCTGGAACCAAAGGATCACTTTTATGACCTTTAAAAATAAAAATAACCTCATCTCCGATAATTTGATAAATTTCACCGTGATAGCGGTTGATGATATCATTTGTTACTTCAAAATATTCATTTAATATTGAAACAATATGTTCCTCTTTTTTTTCAAGAAAGATTTGCGTGTAACCATTCAAATCAATGCGCACCACACTCACTTGAAGGCTGGTCAAACTGGGTGTCTTTTTGCGAATCTCCGACGCCAGGGCCTCACCCACCGTATTTTGTAGCAAATGAATACTTTGCCGACTGTGAAGATTTATTTTGTCCAACATCCTGGTCGAATCCAACAACGTCTGCGCTTCCTTGCTGGATGTTTTGAGTCTAGCCAACTTCTCTTTATTTCCACTCTGTAATAGTTGTTCTATAATTACAAAATCTTTTAAAATCAGAAAAATAAGCAAGCCGACAAAAATCGTAATTATAAAAACGTCTTTTATAAATGGTATTAGATTCTCTTTATGTTCCCATTTCAGAAAATGAATTAAATTGGAACTGTACCCCACAATAAGAATATAGTTATCAATTTTAATAGGTTTTACTGTCCTTAAATCAAACACATGAAATTGATCAAAATGAATGAAATTATAGGTATCAAGTATTTTACAAGCAGATCTGTTCGTATCTAAATACATCTCTTGAAGAACTTTTTCGCCATCCTTGAAACAATAGTAATCAATAAATTTAAGCTTAACAGCATTCTGAAGCTGTTCTCTTAAAAGATCAAAATTTTCAGATAATATAAAGTCCTTGGAGTTATTTAAAATAAAATCAATGTTCTGATTTCGTAAATCATCAATTCTCGCCTTAGCCTGAATGGTCGTAAAGGTTGTCTGAACAATACTCAACAACATATACCCAAGCCAAAAAGCGATTAATAGTACAACCACAAATGATTTTTTTTTAAGTATCATTTATTCTTACTCGTTCCACGAAGTGGCTTTGAAAATCGAACTCCTTTGTCATCGATTCGAACGATGTAACTAGGGCCAACACTGCTGGTATCGCCTGTCTCATCTGAACTATCTGTGTTACTTGTATTTTTTGGTTTAGCTGCCCTGCCAGCAACATCAGAATCACGACCCTTAGTCGGATCAAATACGGTATTTCCCGTTCTTCCATCGAAAACTTTTACATTATATTCTTTTAAACGACCGACTAACTCTTTTTGTGCTTTTTCCACAATTGGATCAACGTCAGTTCTAGCCCCACCCACGCGATCAGTAAATTTAGATGCCGGTCCTCGTGAGTTTCCACCTGGACTTTGATTTTGAACAAATGTATTCTTAATCAAGTAGTCTAATTGGGGAAAGTTTTGACCATAGCGCAAGACGGTCTCAAGATCCTTTACGTTGTCTATCCTAGTAAGAGCATTAACAAATTGATTTAATTCTTTTTTGTCTTTTGCAGTTAAAGGCCGTACTTCCGTATTTTTTTGACTTGTCGTTGACGCCGGTCCTAAACCTGAAGCAGCTCCTTTGCCTATAACTGAGCCTGAACCTACATTGCCACCCAACCGAGTCAGCCCCGCCGAACCCACTTGCAATCCACCAGATCCGGCCCCAGATCCAGCAGCGAAAGTACTTTCTGGATTTGTCCCAGGCGGCACCCCACCTGTCTGTTTTCCATTTTGATTATCGATACTCAAGCGGCCAGCTACCTTATTTTTACCATCAAGAATATTGACCGCCCGACCGCCATTAACTGCAGTTGAAGCAGCAACGGCATCACCAGATTCACCACCTGCAAGACCTGCCTTCACCCCTCCAGGAGCAATCGAAATAGAATCATCTCCCGATGAACCAGCTATTTTATTTGAGGATGATGGAGGTCTTGAATTTCGTTCTTTTTTTCCAAATAATTTGGAAGCAGGAGCTCGCGAACCATTATTTTGTGAGCTGTCATTTCCGCTTGTATCGTGATTTTGATTTCCATTTTCTTTGTGTTCTCCAGCAAAAAACTTCTCATCTAGATAATCAATTGCTTCTTGCGTTCGTTTATAAACACCAGCATTAAACATATCTCCTGCTGAAGCCGCAACTTCGGGGGTAACAATTCCACTATTTTTTTCTAACATTTCATCGATTTTGGCTAAAGTTCCTTTGACAAGTATTGGGTCTGACATCTCAGCAGGCTTTGGAATTAGTTTGGGAGTTTGGTTTTCCAATCCGCTAGTATCCGCACGTGCCACTTCAGCCCCAGAGTCTTTGTTTGATGCAATCAATGTATCTTTATTTGCATAACGACCATCAGCTCTTCCATTAACACAATTAATATTTTTTATAGGTAATACATTTTGAATTTTCATACATAAAAACTGATTCATATTTAATTTACTCTCTTCAAAAAAGTGATTCATCAAACCATCACAATTTTTAAGATCATTATCAATAAAATTTATCAGGCTCAAAGAAACTTTATCTGCAATTCTTATCTTTGAACTTTCTGAAATAGCCTTGTTTTCCCGATTTTTGATATCTGCAAAGCAGCTTTTTCTTAGATAGTCAGAATTTACAAATTTTTTAAGAAAGTTTTTTAGGTATCTTTTTTCTTTATCCTCAAGTTGCCCACAAGAATTGTTAATTTTGTTTTCAATTTCAAATTTATCAGTCCACTGTGAAACCAACTGATCAGACAAAATGTACTTTTGAGCAATTTCAAACTTATTCTTCGAGCAACTTTCTTGATGAGCAACCTGTTCGGTTTCTTCAAAAAATCTATCTGAGTGTATTCCATTTTTGCAATCATCGATTGTTTCACATGAAATGTTTTTTCCGTGATCCAAATCACAGATTTTATGTGTTTTGTCTTGATAGGATAATTTGTTGATAGAACTAATTTTAGAATTAATGAACTGAACATTATATTTTTTAATTTCGACATTTATATCTGCTTCACATTCGTCTCTTTCTTTATCTTCCAAGCAATTCACGCTTATTTCTTTGCCTTCACAAATAAATTTATATTCAATATTGCCTTTTAATCCTAGAAAAAGACAATCAGCAAAGCTATAAAAGGAAAATATAATTAATAGGAAAATTAACTTATTAATGTGGTTCACATATAATTAATCGGAGAAAAATAAGAAAAAGTTAATTGCAATTTTCTGCAATTTTATCTAGACCATAGCCAAGTTCTTTTTTCATTCTTTTATCAAGAATATGAAACAAAGACAGATATCTAGCAGCCCCGTTTTCAATATTCCCCTCAGAAAATTTCAAATTTGGCATAATATATTTGCCATTAATGTCTTCTGAAAATCCATTACTTACGACAGCAAATACTTCTTCTGGCTTATTATTTAATGAACAAGATCCGCCCGACATACCCGCTGATGAGGCTAAGTTTGTACTTAAACCATATTTCTGGTGATTATCAAAAATACGTGCATTCTTTTGTTCCCATAGAAATTCTGCTCCAGAACAATTGCCATATGTTTTATCCACCGCATGTGATGGTGATCCCTGACATGAAATTTTTTCTCCTATATTTGGGTTTATGGAGGAAAATGATTTAGGATCTCTTACAACAATTTTTTTAAAATTATCATCAGCTTTTTCCAGTTTTAAAATTACCAAATCATTATGTCCCTTAAAGGTTCTAACTTGTTTATTCCCATTTAATGTTTTTAACTCAAAATCTTCTTTTTCGTTAGTCATCTTAAAAAACACTTTAGCATTAACTGAACCAAGTCCGGAATTTCCACCCCTTTCAAATTTGATTTTACCATTAAATTCATTATAATCTCTGTCATTTACTGACACATCTAAAGATTCAAACAAAACATGTGCAGAAGTTATAACACAACTCTTTCCAATTTTAAAACCTGATCCAATTCTTAGCTGACCACCATTAGAACTACTAATTACTACATTTCCTACTGTGTTATATTCAATTTGACCATTTTGGTTTGTTGGGTTAATAGGTTTCATAGCACGGGAAGCCTTCATTTTTTGTATTTCAGGTTTATAATCACTGCTTATAGATTCATATCTTGAATCATCGCCAAGTAAACTTTCAACTTCATCTGCAAGTAATATAACTCGCCTAATGGCTTCATTATTATAATCACAAGCTCTTGATTGTGTGCTTAAAACTTGTATCAATGTGAGAATGATGATTAAAGTTTTCATTTTGGCTCCCTTTAAGCGTCTTTTGTATTTATATTCATACAATAATAAAGCCTGTCTCAAATGGATATTAATTTGTTGAAATCTAAAATATTACAATTGGTACATTTTTTGTTAAAAATAGGAACCCATTTTACGCCCACAGAGACCTTTTTTGTCTGTCTCCCCCTCGAAATTCAATAGTAAAAATTGAAAGTAATTACTAAGTAACAGTCTGTTGTTATGTTACTCATTAACTCATTACTAAGAAAACATCTGCAGCCTAACGTCGCCAAACAAAGTACTTATTGAAAAAAGTCGGTCAAATCAAATTATTGTGTTTAAAAATAGCCCATCAAAACAATCAGATGATTAAGTCGACTAAAGAAGTCAAGTTTGAACAATCAGAAATATTTGTTCAGTGTCTACGTATTGAAATCAAGAATTGAAAGTATATTTCATGCAACCAAAAAGGGGGGGTAAAGGATTCCGCAGTAAAAAATTACTTCAATAAAAAATTCGGTAAGACAAATAGCACTTTATTAGTTCTATTCGAAAAAGTTTGTAATGGTAAGAACAGATTAATCAGCAAAAGTATGAATAAAATACAGGGATGGGGGTTAATATTTTATCGATAACCAAGAACTCATTTGTTTCTTTACTGTTTTTCAGAAATTGTCTCTTTTTTTTAGAAAATACTGGCTGTTTTTGACTTCTTAATATAGAAAAAGCCACCAAATCCTTTATTACAAGGGTTATTAAACTAAAAGGGGGAATTATGAATAAATCACTTAGTCAAAATGTTGAATCAGTTTCAATTACTGCAGAAAAAAAACGTTTAAGGTTTTCAAAGTATTTTGCAACCTCATCATTAATTTCATGGATATTAGTATCAATTGTTTTTACTATTTCAGTCTCTGCAAACGCAGCTACAAAAATCAAATAGACCCTATGAAGCAAGAACTGCAGTTTTTTGAAAATATTATATACAATGAAAAATATTTCTCGGCAGAGAAATCAGAGGAAGCAGTTCTAATGCTACATGGATATCCTTCACCAGAAGGAAAAAATGAATACATTGCTGAATTTATCTCTTCTTATCTTAAAAAAGATGTTTTTCTAATTCACTACGCAGGGTTAGGAAAAAGTAATTTAAACTTTTCCTTTCCGAAATCAATCGAGGATTCTATTAACTACTTTAATTGTTTAAATGAAATTAAAAAATATAAATCCTTTTATTTGATAGGTCACTCTTGGGGGGGGCTCATAGCCTTAAATATAATTAAGCATGTTAATACTAATAATATTAAGTCAGTTCTTTTGCTTTCACCGTACACTTATTTCCCGAGCGGTTGCGACCTCAATCAACTTATTCAACTTGTGTACAATGAGTCTAAAGAATTTTTTAGAGGTTCTTATGCTGAGATGGCGAACCAAGTTCAAGAAATTATTTTACATTATCAACCACAATTGTTTCTCGATAAACTTAAATCATTTACTGGGGTTATAAACATCATTCAAGCAGCAAATGATATTGAAGTATTGCCTTCAAATACTAAATTGTTTTTTGATTCACTTTCTAATAGGGCTAGTTATTTTGAAATTAATTGTGACCATGGTTTTAATCAAAATAGAGAAGATTTGCTATTACTTATTCATGATTTATTAGGTAAATCATGAACTTTATTTCTAGATTTTTAATTTTAAGAAAAGTTAAAGTAAATAATGGATTATTCCTTTTTTCAAAAAATGTTACTATTAAACTTCAAAAAGGGGCTAAATTAATTATAAATAATGGAATTTTTCGTGCTGGTTATTCAATAAGTGATGATTGTTTTTCTTGCTTTGAAAAAACAAATATTTACTTAGATGAGAATTCCATTTTAGAAATTAATGGTGATTTAAACATAGGACCAGGTACCTCCCTAATTTTAAATAAAAATTCACATATGATCTTTGGTGGTTCAAATATTATTGCCCATAATAATACGTTTTTTTGTTTTAGAAAGATTGAATTTGGTAAAAACACATGTACTTCGTGGAATTGTCAGTTCATGGATTCTGATGGTCATGATCTTTATTCCGCAAGAAATGGAGGCCATTTTCTAAAACCGCTATATAAGCCTCTAGTTGTCAAAGAAAATGTCGGTTTCCAAATGAATGTAACTATACCCAGAGGAATTACAATCGGAAAAAATGCATTAATATCTACAGGAGCCATTTTGAGAGAAGATATTCCCGCTGAATCGCTTGTTATAGTAGAGCAAAACTTAAAAATAAAAAAAGGAATTATGACTCCTTATGGAAAAGAAATTAATTAAAACACAAGCCGTAGCAATAGCATTAACTTCAGTGGGTTTAATGTTTTTTGTGTTAAGTGCGTTTCAATATCAATCAGAAGTATTTTTTAATTTGCTGATTTCAACTCGAATTTTAGTAGTTTTTACTGGGTTTTCGTTGTCGGCTTTATTGTTTTTTAATAAGATAAATTCAAGTAAAATTGAAACGTATTTCTTTTTATTTTGTTTAATTATGCAGGCATTTCATGGAATTATTGAAGGCTCAAATTCAATTTCCTTTTACTCTTTCACTGGTCCATGGCTGATATTAAGTTCCCTATCTTTAAGAGAGACCTTTAAAAGTTGGTTAAAGTTCACATTTCCAACTCAATTAACGGGTTTCATTGTTCCTTTGTTTTTTAAAAATCCAAAATATTTTACGTCAATTGGTCATTTTATCGATAATTTTAGCCTTCCCGTTTCAGGTATGCTCGTAGGACTAGTATTAGCTAAAATTACGTCAGATCGTTTCGAAGCTGTAATTAGTAATGTTGAAACCCAAAAAAAGCTTAATGATCTATTAGCCAAAGATTTAAATCGAGAAATCGAAATGAGATCAATTATTGAGTCAGAATTAACTTTGGTAAAAAATGAAGTTGAGAAAGCGGCCGGATTAAAGATCATGGCAGAAATAGCCTCCCAAGTCTCTCATGATATTCGATCGCCACTTTCAGTTCTTAATATGATTATTTCTCAAATTACAAATATTTCAGAAGAAAAACGAATCTTATTAAGGACCTCTGTTAACAGAATTAATGATATTGCCAACACTTTATTAGAACGCTCTAAAGCGCAAGTAACAAATTATTCGACGAATTCGTCTCAAAATTCAGGGCGTGCTTCAGGTGCAGATTATAAACTTGAGGTCGAACTGATTCCGCCGTTAATTGAATCGATTGTTTCGGAAAAAAGGGCGCAGTATAGGGATAAAACAAATATTGAATTTGAGTCAGATCTTAAAGATTCATATGGTGCTTTTGCAAAAATTAATGTTGCAGAAATTAAAAGGGTTTTATCAAATTTAATAATAAACTCAGTCGAGTCAATTTCAGAGGCCAATGGTAAAGTGGAACTCAACCTTGTTTTAGAAAATACGTGTTTAACAATTATTGTAAAAGATAACGGTAAAGGGATGCCGGAAGATATCCTTAATCGTTTGGGTGAATTGGGAGTCACCCATGGTAAAGAAGGTTCACAAAGTGGATCAGGACTAGGTTTATATCATGCAAAACAGACTGTAAACAAATGTGGAGGTGAATTTCTTGTAAAAAGTGAATTAGGAAAGGGCACAATAATAATGTTGAGATTTCCGCGGGTTCAGGCTCCTGCCTGGTTTGTTGAAAGGTTAATTTTGAAACCGAAACAAATCATTATTTCACTTGATGATGATTGTACTATTCATGGTATTTGGAAAGAAAGAATTCAATTTTTAAATGTAATTCAACATCAAATTGAATTTCTATCATTTACTTCTGGTTTAGCGTTTAAGACATGGTTTCTTAAGCAAAAAGAACTGAATTCTTTTTTGAGCTTAAATAATTATTTATTTTTATTTGATTATGAATTGCTTAATCAAAAACAGACTGGTTTAGAAATCATTGAAGAACTAGAAATAGAAGAAAGAAGCATCTTAATTACAAGTAGATATGAAGAGAGTTTTATTAGAAGTAAATGCCAGTCTTTAAAGGTTAAGCTGTTGCCAAAAATGATGGCCAGTCTTATCCCTATCGAGCTTGCAAATGAAAAAGAGTACAGTAAAGTATTTAGCAACAATGAATATGTAAATTTTAAAACCAGACTTGAGTATACACTTCCTTAAAATCTCTTTTTGAGACATCCTAAAACAAAGTAACACGCCGACTCAATTCGAACTGATTTGGAACACCCCCATAGAAAAATATTTTTTATTTTTTAAAAAGCTTTACACTAACATGAGTAATATTTATCGCAGTGGAGTTGGTTGTGCATACAAAAAAACTAAGTTTTTTTACCCCAATAAATGTCTTTAAAGTTATGACTGTATTTTCCTTCGTAGCCACTTCATTTGCTGAGGAGCTTGATAGGAATGCGCTTTCTGAAGCGCAAGGCCTTCTGAAGGATAGAAGTAAAGTTGAAACAGTTCTTAGTGCTGACCCAAAGGCTAGGAAAGCAGATGACTTTGCAAAGCAAGTTGGAGGATCTGATGAGAATGTTCAGCAAATGTATTCTATTGCAGCGGATATTTTGCCGGTTTTATTGGAAATGAATGAGAACAATCAAGAAAAAGCATTAAACTCACTTCAAGAATATAGTAAAAATCCTAAAGAATTTTTGGCTCGTCTTCCAGCTGGCACCCGTAAAAAAATTGAAAATTTAGCTAGTAAAATAGAATCAGAGAAACCCAGAAAGCCTTAAAACAAACCAACTCACTTTTTACAACTCAATCTTCCATCTACGGCAGGACATCTTCGGCAGAACATCTGCGCAATGACAACGGCGAGGGAAGTTTTTTACTTGAACCTATGTCCAATCCCAAGGCTTGCCCACAAAAAGAAGAAAAAGGCATAAGCCTGTCTTTTCTTTATTCAATCTTGAAAATATAACAGGGTTTACCCTTTTTTGCTATTCTGTGAGTCCTCTATAGTGTTCTATGGAAGGCATGAGGCTTGCTAGTTAACAGCCTAGGGTTAATTTTTGGGGGAAGTTATTGTGGTTCGTTTGGGGTGTAGGGTTATCTCTTTAGTTATTACTATCATAGTTATTTTTTTGTTCTTCGGTGTTTTTTATCACAGCAATGGCGATAACTATAAAAAAACCAACGAGAGCCAGGATGATACCTTAAATAGAAACTCAGGGCTTTCTATTGAGGAGAAATGGCGAGAAACGGGTCTTCAAGTTAAAGACATTGAAAATTTGTTTTTAAATAAAAAATGCCAAGCTTCTCAAAGTGTTTTTTTGTCCTGCATGAATGCTCTGATGACAATTGCCGAAAAAGAGGGGAAAGAAATTTTACTCGATGGAAAAGTTGTGACGGTATTAAATAGCACAACAGCAAGTAAAATGGGTCCACATTCTCAATCATCTCAATCATCTCAATCATCTTATGCTTCAACATCTCGTTCTTCAATTCCTGTTTCCAATAAGTTTTCTCATATGAATGAAAAAGAAAAACTCAAAGTTTGGGAAAGTGTTTTTAGGAAACAAAAAGCTTCCCAAATTCCTGTTGAGGCTATTTGGCTTGAGATTTCCAGATCCTTTAAAAATCGGAATTACGAGTCTCTACGCGTGGCCCAAGCTTTTAATTCCTACCTGTCTGTTTACAAGGATCCTCATACTTATATTTTACCCAAAGAGTATTTTGAAAAAGTGACAGCACAAAGTCAAAATGTCATGAATTCCTATGGATTTATCGTAAGTAAATCCAATAACAAGTTTATTTTTACACGCATTTATTCAGATACTCTTTTTGAAAAAGCTGGAATTCAAGAAGGTGATGTTTTGGTTGAGGTAGATGGCCTATCGGTGTCTCACTTGACGAACGAGGAATTACTAAGTCTATTTAAAGGAAAGCAGAGGAACTCTTTCCTTATTTCGCAAGATGAAAAATTTGTCCAACTCACGCTCGTGAAAGAAGACCAAGTATTAAAATCAGTTCAGCTTCATAAGTTAATATCTGGAAACAACAAATCTCATTGGCACATTTCAATCTTTAAAATTGCCGATGGAGTTTGTAAACAGACCGAATCTCTTTTAACAAAAGCACAACAACAGAATGTCTCAGGAATCATTTTAGATCTGCGTGATAACTCTGGTGGCTCTATGGATGAAGTGCTTTGTCTGGCTGGCTTATTTGTTGGTGATAGAAAAATATATGAGCTTAAGTATTTTAAGCAAAATACTCAAAAAGAAATTGAATCGTTTTTTGCCTCTTCAAAGCAAGTTTATTTTGGCCCCTTGGCCGTGTTAGTTAATCAAGGCACAGCTAGCAGTGCAGAGATATTGGCTGGAGTTCTTCAGGACTACCATAGAGGACTAGTTATTGGGGAAAGAACCTTTGGTAAGGGGACTTTCCAAGAAGGCGAAGCTTGGTATAAAAATCCGAAAATATTAATCTTTCAAACTAAGGGATTGTTTACACTTCCCTCTGGAAATTCTCCTCAACTTATCGGAATCATTCCTGACATCATGATAAATTCCTGGGACATTGCTGAGGGAAGAGAGGAAGATCTCTACTATAACCCGGTTTATAATTTTGTATCTTCAGATAGAGGTTCTTTGCAAAAGGATTCTTCAACGAAGAGTTCGTTCGAGGTTGCAAAAAATACTCCTAAAAATCATTTAAAAATTAAAAACTGTGAAGGCCGCAGGGTTCCTGCACGGATGGCTGATCCCCAGGTGGGAAAAGCCCTCGCGGTTTTATCTTGTTCATAAAATGGTTTTTTCCTTGGAGATAAAACTTTACACTCATGGCTTAATTTGTTGAGTTTCCTCTGTTTTGATCCTATATTCGATCAAAGTGTGTCTGAAAAGTCTTCAAACACACTCTGCCATTTATTTAATTGAGGGTAGACCGTTGGTTACAAAAATTAAAGTTCAAAATAAATCTCAGGTATTCTCTTTAACGCAAAAACATTTTCAATATAAATTTATTCCTTCTAAAAAGAAATCCAAAAAGCTTATGATTGTTTTGCATGGCAGGGGTGATAGCCTAAGACCATTTCGCCACTTTGATAATGAATTTAACTTGCCAGAAATGAATTATTTGCTATTAAATGCTCCTAGAAAATACATGACTGGTTTTTCCTGGTACGGAGAACCTCCCTATCAGAAAGAAGGCGTTCTTAAAATCAGAAGTAAAATGTTTGATCTGATAAACGAGTTGAATACCTCCGGTTGGAAAGCAAAAGATATTTTTCTTTTTGGATTCTCGCAAGGTTGTCTGATTAGTGCAGATATTGCTCTTAATTATCCAAAAAAATTAGGAGGAGTCATTGGCATAAGCGGCTATTTTCATTTTTTTCCAAGATGGAGAAACTCACTAACTGCAAAAACTAAAAAAACTCCCTGGATACTTACCCACGGGTATCATGATGATATTTTAAAATATAGTGATACGAAATTTGGTGTCGAAAAATTATTAGATGCAGGATTGAATATTGAGTTTATTTCTTTAAATAAAAAACACGATCTTGAAGAAGAAGAGTTTCCAATTATTCGCAGATGGATAAAAGCCCAGAGTGTTGAAAACACTTAAATCTCTTCCCGATACTCGTGTAAATTCATAACAATTTTATCCCATATTTTTTTCTCGGTCAGACTCTCTTTATTTGTTAAAGAATAGAAATGTCTTTGTCGATTGAAAAAACTTTCTCCATGGGAGTAATCTATGAGTTTTTCGATTAGGTTTTGTACGGTATCAGGCTTATGTGTGAGTGCATATCCGCTTATAATGTCATCAACACAATGAATTAAGGAATTACCCGTTAAAAAACTTTCAGGATGAATTTGATTTACTCTTTGATTCACTTTTTCTAGCGTGTTTGAATTGGATATTATTTTTAATTTTTTAAAAAGTGATTTATAATTATCAAAGAAACTTAAGTAGCGATTTTTATTCTGTAAAAAGATTTTTTCATCTTTCGGTTTACAAAATTGTGTCTGCGCTAATTTAACAAAATCATAAATTGAAAATTCCTCATTTTGTGAAAACAAAGTGGGAAACTCTCTGGCCACCGTACGCATATTTACTAAGGGGAAATAATTAATTCCATCAGGAACTTTGACTCGCCCTTTAGACGTTTTTAAGTCTTCCCAGAACTTAAAGTCTTCTTTTAGATTGCTTAACAGTGTGGCAAGCTTTGGATCTTTTAAACATACTTTTATCTGATGATTTGAAAGTCCAATTTTTTGAGCAAAATAAAATAAAGAATATTGCTTCAAATAAGTATGAAATAAATCTAAAGCAGAATGATTGTTAAGGTTCCTTAGGGGAGTTTTCGAGCTTGTTTTTAAGTACTCAACAGTTTGAATCATCTCCTTGACCAAGAGTTGCGCTTTGTTTTTTTGTTCACTTAGATTTGTTGAGAATCGATCCACATCATCATATTTATACCTATTATGACAGGTTCCAAAATGACGGATGCTTCCATAATCAATTATTCCTGCGTCAAATAACAAATTATCTCCATCCCAATCTAACCAAACAAAAATATAATTTTCCTCAATAAAAGCCACAAACTTGGCCAGTCTCTTACAGTAATCTTTCAGGAAAAGATCGTATTTTTGGTTTGCAAACGCGGTACTCAGACTCACTAATTTTTTATTTATGATTTGCCTTTTTATATAATAATCAATCACTTTTCCTAATTCATTTTTTCTATTTTGTTTTAGAAAAAGAAAAGCATGTGCTGGACGAATGAGGTTTTTACCTGCGCGAACGCCAATCCCCACGCCTTTTCCCAAATCAATGACACACAGGACTCTTTCTGTATGAATTCCTTTTCGGTGCAGAACTTCAGACATAATCGCGGAGCCAATCAATTCATCTAGCTCTGCCTGTCCACAACCATATCCCGTATCTGTATTTCCTGTTTTTAGGGGCTTTTTTTTAATCGAAGCCCCAGGTGACAATACGGTTACCCCCGTTCCCCGAGATGAAATATCCCAGATGACGCCTTCATTCATAAGGAAACCATTCCAAATACTGCGTCCATCACCCGATGTGAGGCCTTTTTTACTTTGATGTTGTAGCTGTAAGTATCTGGTCGCCATGTATTTTTTGGGTTTAACATTTTTTTTGGCGACTCGCTTTTTATTTAGAATATCGTATTCATTTATAATTTGCAGAGAAAAAGTCTCGATGAGCTTTTGATGTAAAGAAACATTCATTTCAGATTTGTGATCAGTGCTGATTAATCCCATTTCTTTTGCTAAGGCAAAATTAAAATAAACGACTTTACCTTTATTTAATTTCAGAACTTCATAATCCACGTATCCATGTTTACCTAATTCGCGATAAGGATGATCGCCATCAATCTTATCAAACGGGGAATACTCAAGCTCAGTGGTGTATGAAATGTTAGATCCAATTCTCATCATAGTTATTCTCGGAAGTAATATAAAAAGTTAAAGAAATCCGAAAGAATCTCGACTTAGGTCAGGATTAAATCCGTTGTTCACTTTCCCTATGCAGACGTCTTTACTTTCTTGATAGACTGATTAAGAATTAAATTTTTTGCGACAGGGAGGTCCAATGAAAATTACACCCATAGATATTGCCCATAAAGATTTCTCAAGGAAACTCATGGGTTTTGACAATCAAGAAGTTGGTGATTTTCTACAACAAATCTCTTCCCAAATGGAATCCCTTATTCATGAAAGAAACCAACTGAAGGAAATCTTACGTGAAAAGGAACTGTCACTTTTGGAATACAAAGAACGCGACAAACTGTTAAAAGATACGATTACAACAGCATCTCAGATGTCTGAGAAAATGCGCCTTGAGGCCGATCGAGAAGCCAAATTTATTCTTGCCGAAGCACAACAAAAAGCTGAATTTATTACTCGCGATGCCAAAGATTCTTTAAAAAAGACCTATCAAGAAATCGTGGATTTAAAGAAAACCCGAATTCAATTTGAGGCGAATCTTAAAGCCCTTGTACAAGCTCATCTTTCAATTTTAGAACAGGGCGAGAAATATGTTCCTTCTGTGAATTATGCTATTGATCATAATAAAAATCAAAATTCTCACCTCTAAAACCTATCTAAAGCTAACAGATGAGTTTTACCATGGATGAAATAAAAAACTGTTATCAGCAAAAAGAAAATAGTTTTTTACTTTCCATCCTGATTCAGCCAAATTGTAAAAAAAATGAGATTCAAGGAATTCATAGTGGTAAAATCAAAATGAGAATTCATTCTCCTCCAATCGAAGGAAGGGCAAATGAAGAACTGATCCTTTATTTGGCTGAAGTTTTTCATCTTAAACGAAATCAAATTGAAATTGTCAAAGGACATTTAACTCGCCATAAACAAGTAAAAATATGTCCAAACGACGCTCAAAAATTCGAGCAGGATCTGCATCATACGCTCTTACAAAAATGAGATTGGTTGAGATGAGTTGCGTTGAATTTCTTATCTTTTCTTTTTTTTCTTTTTATTGGATTTTAATTTAATGCTCATTTCAGCTTCGTCGAGTTGAGATTGCAGATCGGCATCGGATACCACTTCTTTTTGTTTTTGATCGGATCTAACGGGAGCCTTTGGTATTTCAGGCTCTTTTTGAAATAAATGTTGATCAACACCATCTTCAGTTTGAATTTTATATTTTTCCTCTTGAGTTGTTTCATGGTATTCTGGCTGCTTCCTTGAAAAAGCATCAAATAATAGAGTTATTCCAAGTCCAGCATACAGTCCACTCGAGAAATTTTGTCCTACCAAAGAAGTAGCTACAAAAGATTTAAGAACAATACCTCGTGAAAAGCCCAAATCGATATTTAAACTGGCTTTGGTCTCTGATGGATTCACAGAGTAAAAACGATAACTTCCTCCGTTTACTTTCTGTACCAGAGAATACCTGGCTGATTCCAAAGTCCCTTTATCGGGGTCGTCCATCACACTTTGAAAACCACTGACTTCGATGCCAACAAAGGATTGTCCCCATCGAACCCCTCCCCCCACATTCCATGGGAACAAGCTGGATCTTTCATTGCGATAATTAAATCCACATCCCAAATAATAAGAGAACCAAGAGTAACTGTTTTGTGCTTTTAGCATAGCCATGAGCTCCATGACGCCTTCATCGGTCATGACTGTATCTTGATTTTTTTCAATGGGATCTAGGGAGTAACTAAAAGCCAACTCTGGAATAAAATCCATAAAGCCTCGATAAACCATATAATCCGCGGCCAGCGAAAGCTGACTAAATGTTGAGTTTGTCCTCACAAAATCAGAGTTTTTACTTTCTGCATTTGAAACATTTGCGGACGCAGACATCGACCACGATCCTGGAAAAACATATCTTGATGTCACAAAAGAAGTAAACAAAGTGTATTTATTGCTACCGATAAGATTGACTTTATTCCCATCACTATTAAAATTGGCACTTGTATCAAGATAAGTCGTTCCTGCTCCAATTTCAAAAGTTCTTGGCTCATAATTCTTAAGTTTGTTGAAAGAGTTCGCTTTATACGTTACACAAAGAATGAAAATTAAATAAATATAAAATTTCTTCATTAGGAATATTATGACCAACATATACAAAGAGGTAAAGTAAATGTCCTCCGCAAATAAAAAAACTCAACTTGTAGTTATTTTCATTACTGTTTTTATCTATCTTCTAGGTTTTGGTATTATCATTCCCATTTTACCAATCCTTAGTCGAGATTTTGGGGCCACAGCTTTTGAAACTGGGCTTTTAATGTCGATCTATTCTTTAGCTCAATTTCTTTTTGCTCCTTTTTGGGGAAGACTCAGCGATCGAAAGGGCAGAAAGCCGATTTTACTCTTTTGTCTTCTTGGTGAAGGGCTTTCTTATATTATTTTCGCTTTAAGCAGAGATCTCTATTTACTCTTCCTTGCAAGAGCCATGGCTGGTTTTTTTGGCGGTAGTATTTCGACAGCGTCAGCCTATATTTCAGATATCACTCCTCAAAATGAAAGATCTAAAGGGATGGCATTAATTGGAGTCGCCTTCGGATTGGGTTTTGTTTTTGGCCCAACTATTGGTGGTCTATTAACTCAACTTGGAAGTCAACTTTCGAGTGAACCCTTTTTTAATACCTCCTTTGCTTCTTTTTTCGTAGCTGGAATTTGTGGCCTTACTTTTCTATTTGGATATTTTAAATTAGAAGAATCTTTAAAAGAAAAAAATATAAACCATGATAGAAAAAATCGATTCCTTGTCATATTCGAAAAACTAAAAATTCCAATTGTGAATAAATTAATTGTCATTTTTTTCTTACTTTCATTTGCTATGTCTTCAATGGAAGCTACTTTGATTTTATTTATGGGTTCAAAATTCAATTGGGGAGTCAAAGAAGTCAGTTTTGGTTTTGGCTATATCGGACTCATGATGATTTTCGCACAAGGATTTCTTGTTCGAAGGCTTATCCCTAAATATGGAGAAAGGGTTGTACTTACCATTGGATCAATTTGTTTTTTTTCAGGACTAGGTTTGATTGCTGTAGCAGATTCTATTTCATTCATGGCCATTTGTATGACCTTGCTTGCCCTGGGTAATGGACTTTCCAGCCCTTCCGTCCTTGGCAGCATCAGCTTGTTAACTGAAAGCACCGAACAAGGAGGAACTATGGGGGTCACACAAAGTCTTTCATCACTGGGTAGAATTTTGGGCCCAGCCCTTGGAGGTTGGCTATTTTATAAGTCCACCCAAACCAGTCCCTTTATTTTTTCAAGTTTGCTAGGAATGATCTCGTTCATAGTTTTACTCAGCATTTATTCAAAAATTCCAGTCAAGGGAAAACATCATGAGCCTACTTAATAAAATAAGCTTTTATCAGTTAGAAAATTTAATTTTGCAAAAAGTTCCTTTTAAATTTATAGAGTTTTTTCAGAACTCAAGTCCTGAAGAGCTTACCAGAGAGTCCACGCTAGATGCCTTTAAACATTTAAATCCTTACTATCAAAGATTCTTTAAAGAACAATTTCTTGCAGCTGATTTAGATCAGCTTGTAAAGGGCTCAAACAACATTAGCCTTACAATGGAATCTCCTATCATTTTAATTTGTCAAGATGGTTTGTCTTCAAATGAATTTGCTCTGGCTTTGGAAAAAGTAGGTTATAAAAATATTTATCTCATCGAAGGGGGACTGACTCAACTCTTAACAGATGCCAAGATGGCCGCCCATCCAAATTCCTGTTAAGGAACTACTTAAAAGGAACTACCTAAAAGGAACTGTCTAAAAGGAACTGTCTAAAATTAAGTTGGACACTTTCAAATCAGAAATTATTTTTTCTTGAGCCCTGGTTATTTTTTATGCTATCGTTCTTCCATCAAAGGAAATTCCATGGATGAAAATAAGCACTCTGATAAATCTGATAAATCTGAAAAAATAGAAATTTCTGACAGATATCACCCAGCAGAAGTCGAATCCAGAATTTATAGATGGTGGGAACAGTCGGGTTACTTTAAGTCTTCAGACCAATCCCATAAACCTCCATTTTCAATAATATTGCCTCCTCCTAATGTGACAGGATTTCTTCACATGGGTCATGCTTTGGATCACACCATTCAAGATTTATTAGTACGCTGGAAGCGTATGCGTGGTTTTAATGTCATGTGGTTGCCAGGAACTGATCACGCAGGAATCGCAACCCAAACAGTTGTGGAGAAAGAGCTTAGAAAACAAAACACAAATCGACACGCTTTAGGCCGTAAAGTTTTCGTAGAAAAAGTATGGGAGTGGAAACATCAGTACGGAGACAGAATCTACAATCAAATGCGCCGCCTAGGTGATTCCTGTGATTGGGATAGGGCGTGTTTTACTCTGGATGAAGGCGTTTCAAAATCTGTAAGAAAAGTGTTTGTAAGCTTGTACAAGAAAAACTGGATCTACCGGGGTAAAAGATTAGTGAATTGGAGTGGTCCATTAGAAACAGCTATCTCTGACCTGGAAGTTGAGCATAAACAAGTCAAAGGAATTTTATATCACATTAAATATCAACTTAGTGATAAATCAGATTTTTTAGTTGTCGCCACGACCCGTCCAGAAACAATGCTAGGAGACACGGCTCTCTGTGTGCACCCAGATGATGAAAGGTATCAACATCTTATTGGCAAAACGGTATTGATTCCTTTGATTGACAGACCCATTAAAATTATTTCAGATCCCTATGTAGATAAAGCGTTTGGATCTGGGGTTGTAAAAATCACACCTGCCCATGATTTTAATGATTATAAAATTGGTATAGCTCACAAATTAGAATTTATAAATATTCTTACCAAAAGTTGCGAGCTAAATGAAAAAGCCGGCCCTTATCAAGGACTGAAGATTAATGAAGCTAGAAAAAAAATCGTTGAAGACTTAAACCTTAAACATCTGTTAGAAAAAGAAGAGCCCCACTTACATTCCGTGGGTCACTGCTCTCGATCAGGGGCTGTGGTTGAGCCTTTCCTATCTGAACAATGGTTTGTGAAAACTGAAAATTTATCTGTTCCTGCGAAGCGGGTTGTTGAAAGTGGCACCATTAAATTTTCTCCAGAATCATGGACAAAGGTTTATTTACACTGGATGAATATTATTGAAGACTGGTGTATCTCGCGACAACTTTGGTGGGGCCATCGTATTCCTGCTTGGTTTTGCGATAATTGTGACCATATCAGTGTCTCTGAAGTAGATTTGGTTCAGTGTGAAAAATGCCAAAGTTCAAAAATCCACCAAGATGAAGACGTTCTGGATACCTGGTTTAGTTCGGCGTTGTGGCCTTTTTCAACCATGGGTTGGCCACAAGATACCGAGACTTTGAAAACATTTTATCCCACAACTTATTTGGTGACTGGTCATGATATCATTTTTTTCTGGGTGGCTCGGATGATCATGATGGGATTGGAGTTTATCCGTGATGTCCCGTTTCGAACCGTCTACATCCATGGACTGGTGAGGGACTCACAGGGAAGAAAAATGTCTAAGAGCCTAGGTAACTCTATTGATCCCGTAGAGATGATTGATAAACATGGCGCAGATGCTTTAAGATTTACTTTTTTGGCCCATCTTTTCTCTGGCAAAGACTTAAAATTTTCTGAACAGCGTTTAGAAGTCTATCGGAATTTTATGAATAAAATTTGGAATGCCACACGGTACGGTTTATCTCACTTAAGTGATTTTAAAGTTCCAACTGCTGGAGTCAAAGCCTTGCCAGTTAAGGCCGATATTAGCATCTACGATCAATGGATTCTGAGCAAGCTTTACCTCGTTGAAAAAAACATTGACGAGGCTTTAGAGCAAGAGCGATTTTCTGATGCCGCAAATAATCTGTACCAGTTTATTTGGAATGAATTCTGCGATTGGTACATTGAATTTTCTAAGCCTATTCTTAGCGGTCCCGCCTCTCAAGAAAGAACGGCCACTCAATTGATTCTAGCACAGGTTTTAAATCGCATGCTTAGATTGCTTCATCCATTTTGTCCTTTTATCTCTGAAGAATTGTACCAAAAACTTCCTATTAAAAACAATGCCTGCATTATCGATCAGTATCCCCATATCCGATTGGATAAAGAGTTATTGGAATTAAGCTCTGCCACTGCGGCGAAGGAGATTGATCTTATTAAAGAAGTGATCACAGGAATCAGAAATATTCGCGGTGAAAATAGAATTTCTCCCGCTGAAATATTAAAAATTAGAATTTCAGTTTTGGATGAAAGAACGCAAAAAGTAATTGGTGAAAATAAAGGAACCATTCAAAGTATAGCAAGGGTTGAGATCACTGAAATTGGCAGCGATGGAAACTTGTCAAAATGTGCTGTAAACTCAGTAGGAATGGGAGAATTCCAAGCCAAAGTTGTTATTCCCTTAGAAGGCTTGGTTGATTTCGCAGAAGAAATAAAAAGAATTCATAAAACAATTGAAAAGTTGCAAAAGGATATCAGTATTCTGAATGGGAAATTAAACAACGAAAAATTTATTAAAAATGCGGAAGAGGATGTTATTCTCGCCGATAAAGCCTTACTGGCCCAATCAATGACTCAAATTCAATCCCTTCAAGAAGTGCTATTGAGATTTCAAAATTAATTGGAGTTGGTTAACTTCATTTTCTATTTTCTGAATTTGAGCTTCAAGATCCTTCGGGATTTTTGAATGCGGTTTTATTTTTTTTAACTGTTCTAGGGATTTAACAACATTGAGTTTTTTTTCGTTTTTCTGGTAATACGCAGTCAATTTTGTTATCTTTGAGATATCCTGAACTGCTTCTTCTGCCTGGCAAGGTGGATAGAAAATCCCAAAGCTTAGTATAAATATAAAATGATGAATTTTCATTTGAATCGAAGCCTTCAAATGAAATACCCAGGTGAATAGCAACTCATTTCATTTTAACAAAGTAAAGTCTCCGAATAATGGAAATTCCTAAAATCCTCATCAATTTATTTTTTGAGACTTTAATACTTCAACAAGAAAAGAATTCGGAACAAATGCCTTTTTTCCAAAAATTGAATTTTCAAATTGAAAATTCAGACTTATCAAACTGCTCCACTTTTCATTTTTCCCAGAAGAATCAATGCATTGATAAGTTAACTCTAAAGCGAATTTACCTTTGGAAATATCTGTCCTGTTTTGAAAGTCAATCCACTGATCATTTGCATAATCAGTTACTAGCGAAGGCACAAAGGAATTAGAACAAGGTAATTTTTTTAAAATTTCAAAAGTCAGTACATGGGCCTGAATATTATCAAGCAACATGACTCTGATCTCTTTATTTTTAAAAATAAGCATCTCAATGGACTCTTCATTAAATTTTAAAGGTATATCTGATTTAAATTTAGATACCCAAAAAGCGCTCACTTTTCTGCTAGTTTGAAGACTTTGGTCCCAACTGTTGGTCATTTGAAAAAACAAGGAGCCAAGGACATACTCAATAACTTTATCAACCCCAACGAGTCTTACCAAGGGCTCCAAAAGCCGGTCTGTATTGACATTAATAACAGCTCCCTTTTGATTCGTGGTGCCGACGACTTGGTAGGCCCCTTTGAGGTCTCTTAAAAACAAATTAGGATTCTGAGACGAGGACTGAAATTCAAGACCTGGGTAGATTTTTGAACTATTTATTATATCCAGACCAACTCTTGTTTCGGTAGAATTAAAATGACAGGAATTCTCGGAAATCACACAGGGCTTTAGAAACATATCTCGATTTGAAAAAACAATTTGAAACTTTAATTGAATCAAATTCAAATTAGCAGGCTCCGTTGACTGAGCCAAAGCCCAAAGTGTAAAGAAATAGATAACAACCAATAACTTAACCATCTAAGAATGGTCATAATCCTAGTTAAAATTTTTAGCAATTATTTTTCTTTGTGTTTTAAACACTCTCTTAAGAGGCCTAATGGAACAGTTCTTTTTGAAAAAATTTCCATCATTTCAATCTACGGAAGCAAGCTGATTTTTTGAACTAAAATTTCAGTACTCGATAGAAATTCGAAATGGATATCATAGTCCATGATTCGAACTGCATGCTGAGACCTATAGGGTGAATTTTTTTCTTCCTCAAATCCTCTATAAACTACAGGTCTTGGATCTAGTTTTAAAGTATCTTGAATTAACTTGCGAAAATTTTTTTCTGGATACTTAGTCTCAAAATAAATAAGTTCTTTCTCTGCTTCGGTCGAAAATTTCACTTCAATTTCAAGGACTTTAGCGCTGGCGGCCCAACCAGATTTAGCTTCAGGAAAAGACTCAACGTAAGGCAAGTAGGGCTTGATATCCAGAACGGGAGTTCCATCAATCAAATCTATTTCTTTAATAAAGATAATGCCATTTTCTATTTTTTCCAATTTAACCAGAGATAACCCAATGGGATTTGGGCGATGGGGAGAGCGGGTGGCAAAAACACCTTTTGATTCACCCAACAATCTGGGTGGATGAACCTTGGCGTGAAACCGATGATTTGTGTTTTTGTGAAATAAAAAAATAATCCAAAGATGACTAAATTCTTCCAAGCCCTGTAAGGAAGCTTCAGGTTGAAATTCAGGCTTTAGAATGATTTTAGCACAAGAGTCAGCGACCAGGCCACTTTGTCGAGGCGTTCCGAACTTATCTAAATAGCAGCTTTTGACGTGACCGATAATTTTAAGATCTTCCATTTTGGTTAAAGTTCCATCGTTTTCTTTACTTTCTTATTTCTAAAAAATTTACTTCTTAAAATTACCTGATTTGATCATCAAACCGTCTTTATCTTTAATTAAAATTTCTTTCCCATTAATATCTATGAGTCCTTCGTTTTTAAACTCAGTAAGATGACGCGAAAGAGACTCGTTGATTGTACTTGCCAGCTGGGCAAATTCATTTCTTGTTAATTTTAAATTTAATGCTGTCCCCTTTTCTAAAGGCACTCCAAATTTTTCAGAAAGAATTAGCAACTGATGAGCAATTCTTTCTTGAACAGAAGCCAGATAGTGAAGCTGATTGGTGGTTTCATAAATTTCTAAATCATCAATGGCTTGTATTAAAAGAGATCTAATAAACGGGCTGGAAGATTCAATAGCCTGCTCAACAGCTTGTTTTGAATACAACCACAGAGTGCATGGTTTAACAGCCATGGCGCTTGAAAGAGAATAACCTTTTCTGACAATAGCTTTGTAACCAAAGAACTCCCCAGGCCCTACGATCTTTGTGATGTACTCAGAAGAAGTGGTTCGTCCTCTTGATTGGGCTCTGTTGACAAGCATTTTAACGCATCCAGAGTGTATATAATACAACCCTTTTGGCATATCACCTTCTTTAAAAATCAGCTCTCCCATGCCCACTTCCAAGGTCTGATAAGGAAGAGCTTCATGGTTGTTCTTCACTTCAGGATCAAAAGTATTTGCGAGAACATTACTTAATCCCCTTTTTAATACTGTCGCCTTTTCCATAAAAACCTCCCTAGGAATGTCTGTACAGCATGCGTATTATAACTGAGATTTAATTATATTTTAAAATATTATTTACTTTGACCCGAATTGAACAATTTATTATACCTAAGGGGGATCTTCTTAAACTCTTAAAATATTTAGGAAATTCAAATGCTTAGAGTCGTTTTTAATAAATCTGTTTGTTTTCTTTCACTTTATTTACTTTTGTTGACAGCTGAAGTTTTTTCGGCTGAGAAGCTGAAAATTGGTTTGGTTCTAGATAAGGGTGGTAAAGATGATAAATCCTTTAACTCTGCGGCTTTTGCAGGGGCTACTCAGGCTGAAAAAGATTTAGGTATCGAGCTGAAATATGTGGAAGCTACAGATGTAAATTCCTTAGAAAATCTTCATCGTCAGTTCGCGAAAAAAAATTATGATTTAGTTATCGGAATTGGCTTTGCACAATCTGATGCGGTAAAAAAAATTTCAGCTCAATTTCCAAAAGTGAATTTTGCCATCGTCGATGGAGAGGTCAAATCTACGAATGTACGCTCCCTTTTATTTGAAGAGCATCAAGGTTCCTTTCTCGTAGGCGCTTTGGCTGTGATGAAATCTCATGGCTCTAAAATTGGTTTTATCGGTGGAATGGATATTCCTTTGATTCGACGTTTTTCAATGGGCTATGAAGCCGGTATGAAACAAGCTTCCTCTAAGGGCCAGCTGATCCAAAATTATATTGGAATTTCTAGTGAAGCTTGGAACAATCCGGCCAAAGCCAAAGAACTGGCTTTAAATCAGTATAATCAAGGTGTCGATGTGATCTTTGTCGCTGCGGGGGCCTCAAACTCTGGAGTATTTGATGCCGCTGAAGAGAAGAAAAAATTTGCTATCGGAGTGGATAGCAATCAAAATTGGATAAAGCCAGGATTCATTTTAACATCGATGTTAAAAAGAGTCGATAAGGCCGTTTATTCAACTATTGAAGATTTAAAAAATGGCAAATTTACCTCTGGAGTTGTGAGGTACGGATTAAAAGATAAAGGTGTGGACTATTCTGTTGATAAGTTTAATGAAAAATTAATTAGTTCTGAACAAATAAAAACACTTGAAGCGCTTAAAGTAGATATTATTAATGGAAAAATTAAAGTTCCTGATTACTATTTAGAAAAAAAATAAATGAACTCTGAATACGATAAGCCATTCCATAAAAATAATATTATTGTCGAATTTAAGTCTATTTCCAAAAAATTTGGAAATAGATTGGCAAACAAAGATATTTCTTTTTCCATTGAGAAAGGTACTGTTCACGGGATCATTGGTGAAAATGGCGCCGGAAAGTCCACCATTATGAAAATCCTTTTTGGTCTTTATCAGTCTGACGAGGGGGACATTCTACTTCATAATAATTCCGTTGTCATTAAATCTCCTTTGGATGCTTTTAAACATAAAATTGGAATGGTTCACCAGCATTTTATGTTGAGCCCGGAACATACGGCTCTAGAAAATATTCTCTTGATTCAAGATGAACAAAAATTCTTTGAAATTTTCTCAAAAAAATCAAAGATTGAAAAGATAAAAGCTAAAGCGAAGGAATATGGTTTTGAAATTCCCTGGGATCAAAAAGTTAAAAACTTAGCAGTGGGTATTCAACAACGTATCGAGATTCTAAAATTATTAAATCTGGATCACGAAATACTCATTTTTGATGAGCCCACGGCGGTCTTGACCCCTCAAGAAGTGGAAGATTTGTTACTCCAACTTCAGGAATTGAGGGCCAAAGGAAAAACCGTTGTCTTAATTACGCATAAACTGAAGGAAGTTAAAAAGATTTGTGACCAAATTACGATTTTTAAAAAAGGTCAGTGCCTAGGTACCTATAAAAATGAGGAACTTTCCGTGGCTCAGATGGCTGAAAAAATGGTGGGCCATCATGTTGAGCTTCACAAACGAGAATTTAAAAAAACGACTCTTTCTGGCAACGTTTTAAATTTGAAAAATATTTTGTTTTCATCTGAAAAAGGTTCTTATCGTTTTAATTTTTCCCTTCAAAAGGGCGAGATTTTAGGAATTGCAGGCATTGAAGGAAATGGACAAAATGAATTGATCCAGTTTCTCTTAAACCCCACCCAATTCAAATTACAGAAGTCAGAGAAATTAGAGAGATTACAGAAGTCAGAGAAGTCAGAGAAATTAGAGAGATTAGACATTAAATCTAAATCTGAATTAGACTCAACTTCTGACGCAGACTCTGAATTATTTTCTGCTCCCATGGAATACCAATTTTTAAATCATTCTCTGCTTAATGATAGCAAAGAAAAAATTCGTGAAAATTCTTTTGGAGTGTTCCCAGAGGATCGTCTTCGTTTGGGAGTTGTCGCTAATCGACTCGGTTTTGAGAATTTTATTCTTGGATATCAAAGAAATCAAAGATGGTATCAAAAAGGATTTTTAAATTGGAAACTAATTAAAGAACTGGCCTTCAAACAATTTGCTGAATTCAACGTCGAGCCAGCGACTATCGAATTGAGTTTTCAATCCTACTCTGGTGGGAATCAACAAAAAATAGTCGTGGCCAGAGAGCTATTCAATCAACCAAGATTTATTTTGGCTTCTCATCCTACCCGTGGGGTTGATATAGGGGCTATCGAATTTATTCATGAAAAATTGATTCAAGCACAAGAAAACGGCGCTGGAATTTTGCTGATTTCCAGTGAGTTAGATGAATTAACCAAATTGTCTGATCGAATTTTAGTTATAAGAAATGGTCATTTTGTGAAAGAATTTTCACGAGAAAGTTTTGACGAAAATGAACTTGGCGCTTACATGTTAGGATCTAAATTATGAATTTAATAAAATCCTCTCTGGGCTTTCTTATTGGACTTACCTGTGCTTTGTTACTCACCCTCATCGTTGGAGAAAATCCTTTTCATGTTTTTGGGATTATTATCAAAAGTAGTTTTGGAAGTTCCTATGATTTAGGCTTAACTTTGTTCTACACGACGTCTTTAATTTTCACCGGACTTTCTGTTTCCATCGCTTTCAAGGGCGGCCTGTTTAACATCGGAGCCGAAGGCCAGCTCTCTATGGCCGCCTTGGGAATGGTTATTTTTGCAAATACCTTTCCCCATATCCCGGAGCCCTTTAGTTATCTTTGTATTTTTATTGTTGGATCTTCTGTGGGAATCCTATGGGGAATCGTTCCTGGTTTATTAAAAGCATTCCGAGAAAGTCACGAAGTCATTGTGACCATGATGATGAATTTTATAGCCGCAGGAATCACCAGCTATTTTATTGTGAATGTGATTCCCAATCCCCAGTCACAAAATCCAGAAAGCATTGTCATTGGAAATTCTTATCGCTTTAATCAATATGATTTTGTAAATAAATTTTTTCCAGATTCGCCAGCAAATGTGTTTTTACTGCTGGCTATTTTATCTGCATTTACTTTGCATTTTTTCTATAAGAAAACAGCGCTTGGATATGAATTGCAAATGGCAGGTGAAAACAACCTCGCTTCCGAGCGAGCTGGCATCAGTTCAAAAAAAATGATGATTTTAGCCATGGCCATGGCTGGTCTCTTTGCTAGCGGTTCTGGAATGAATGAAGTTTTAGGCTTCAGTGGTCAATATAAAATGGGATTTTCCCCCGAGTTCGGATTTATAGGAATCGCGGTCGCTTTGATGTCCAACAACAACCCCTTGGGGATAATCTTAAGTGCTTTTTTAATGGGAAGCTTGCATAAAGGATCCTCTGATTTAGATTTTGAAACAAATACCATCACCAGAGATTTTTCAAAAATACTTCAAGCCATGATTATTTTAGGAGTTGGATTTCAATATTTCTTAAACAAGAAATTCTTTAGGAGACATGATGGAACTAACTAATTTTCTATCATTTAGTTTTTTGATTAGCGCTCTAAGAGTTTCAGTTCCTTTGGTTTTCGCTGCTCAAGCCGGCTTGCTGAGTGAGCGTTCCGGTGTCGTACAAATAGCTCTAGAGGGTTTTATGCTGGTCGGAGCTTTTTCAGGAGCCGTGTTTGGTTTTCATTTTAACTCGGCACTTGTGGGATTTTTATTTGCATTTTTATTTGGTTCTGCATTTAGTTTGTTATTTAGTCTTTTCACCATCAAATTTAAATCTGATCAAATTGTTATTGGTACCGCCTTCAATTTACTGATTGCTGGATTGATCCCTTTCATCAGCAAATATCTTTATAACTCTACAGGCTCAACCCCCTCCTTACCTATGGAAGTTCGTTTTATTTTTGAACCCCTTATTTTTTCAGTTGTTATGGTTATTCTCGTTCACTTTGGCCTCACCCGATGGCGCTCAGGTTACTGGATTCAATTTGCCGGAGAACATCCTGAGACTCTCTTGAGCGCCGGTGTCAGCGTGGATAAGGTCCGCTGGGTGAGTTTGTTTTTATGTGGGGGCATAGCAAGTCTTGGCGGCGCCAGCTTATCTTTATTTCTTTCTTCAAATTATTCGCCGCTCATGACCGGGGGCAGAGGCTTTATTGCTTTGAGTGCGGTGATTCTTGGCAAATGGAAACCGGTGCCTACCTATCTAGCCTGTTTATTATTTGGAGCCCTAGATGCTCTGCAAATTCGATTGCAAGGGGTCGAAGTTTTAGGGTCCAAAATTCCTGTTCAATGGATTCAGATTTTGCCCTATCTTTTAACTATTATTATTTTAGCTGGGTTGTTTGGCAAAAGCCGAGCCCCCACATTTTTAGGTAAAAAGTAATTTTTTTGCCAGGAAAGGTTTCGATTTATGAAATTTTTAATTTCGATCTTCCTTGTTTTTACTTCACAAGATGCTTTTTCCTGGGGAGGTCGAGGACATCATGCCATTTGTTCGGCGGCAACTCATCTTTTAAAAAATTCTGCTTTGAAAGATTTTTTAAATTTAAGAGGACACACAATGGGACATTTATGTAATATCCCCGATATTTATTGGAGATCCTTAGGACACAAAGCAAATGAATATGGGAGTCCAGCACATTTTATAGATCCTGAAATTATTGGCTTGAAAATTTCAGAAATTCCTTTGAATTACAAGGAAATCCAAGAAAAATACACGGGTTCTCCAAATAAATTAAAAAATGGAAAAACTATTTTTTCTATACCCAAAGAATTGGGATCCCTCTGGTGGCGGGCCAATCAGTTTTTTGAAACCATATTAAATTTAAAAAATAGTTTTGTTGCTATCTCTGCAGCAAAAGATTTTCCAAAAAACTCAAAGGAAGAACAAGATGAAAATCACCCCTATAACTCGGCTGTCTATAAAATGATGACCTCTATGGGCCTGATGGGTCATTTTGTTGGCGATGCCTCACAGCCCTATCATGCATCTGCTGATTATGACGGGTACCTCTCTGGACATGGGGGGATCCATGGTTATTATGAAGAAACCGTCGTGGGTCAGTTTGATGAAGGGCTAGAAAAAGAGATTGTAAAAGCTGCTAAAAAAATGAAAATAAAAAGCTTTCTTGATGGCGGATCAATTCTACAAAAAATGCAAAAACTCTCCCAAATAAGCCTGTCAGAACTCGAACTGATTCAAAAACTAGATCCTTTAATTCAAAAATCCACTCTCAAAAATGAGAAAGGGATGGAAATGAAAACAGTTGCCATAAGAAAACCAGCAAAGGAAGGATTTAAAGTTTTTAAAGAGATGATTGTGCAGCAAATGGCCAGATCAGCTTTATTACTCGCTCATCTTTGGGATCGATCCTATGAAGACAGCGGCGCTATCGATTTGTCATTTTATCGTAGTTACCGCTATCCCCTAACTGTTGAGTACGTCGAAGTGGATTATACCAACCCTATCAATACGAATTAACAGAAATTGGTGGTATTTTTTTAAATTTTAGGTTTTGTTTTTTAAAATTTATAAATCATTCCTACATTTGAAAGAAAGGCCGCATCCGAGCCAAGTCTGCCTGTTGTCGAAGCTACTAAGGCCCCATCCACGATAAATTTACCCAACTTCAATCCAAGTCCTCCCGCAAATTTGGTATCATCGTTTAAAGAGGTTTCTGTCGTAGTGGAAGTATCATTGCTTGTCTTATTAGAACCAATCAAAATAGATTGACTTACAGATCCTCTGATTACCAACCAAGGAGTGGCTTCTGCCTCAATTCCAATAAGGACAGGTAATTTACTTGTTTCTGTCTTAGTTTTTGTGCCCTCTTTATCTTTAGTCAAAGTAGAATTATATTCAATACCATAAAAGAAATCAGATCTATCTTGTTTATGAGAATTGGGAACTTTCTAAAATTAGTGGGAAATATGTGGAAAACTAGGTTTAGATAATTTCAACTTTTACTTAAAGTAAGACTTTAAGTTTTAACAGGTCCAGATTTCAATTTAATTCCAAAGTATAA
>JAFLCC010000022.1 GCA_017302835.1 Deltaproteobacteria bacterium
GGCTATAGCTCGGGACATCCGAGGGCGGAAGCGCAGTGTCGGATTTATGTGTAGCGATATGGCCGTAAAGGCTTGGAATTACTTTTACCAAGAGCACAGTCCACATAATCCAGCGCTTCCCATAACAGATGTTATGTCGAGCACCACATACCATCTGAAGTTTCAGATTCATTTCTAGAGTGATGTAGTTGTTTTGATTTTGTTCCATAAGCGATCTCCTTTTACCCACGCCGACAGGCAGGAGAAGGAGTCGATTAGGGAATCAAACGACGCTTGGCTTGAATCAAAATGAGTCATTTGAAGGACCGGACTTGGCTTTTCATAGGCGAAACCTCGCAGAGATCATCTATTTATATGTAATTTCAATTACTTATAAATTTACAACCCATTTTCATAAATTTAAGAATATACTTTGAAAAAACGTAAGATGCTGATAATATTACTGTAATGGAACAGATTGATATTGAGAGAAACCTTAGAGCCCTTCAAGCCCTCTACCCCGGTCTAACTGAGGATAAGCCCCAGCATTTGCCGATGGAGCAAATCAAGGGGCTCCCCGTATGGATGCGAGAAAACATTCGAGTCCTAAAGTTGCCAATGAAAGAGGCGGCACCATTTTATCTCGTTATTCCAAAACCGCGACTCGCATTTGAACATCTCATGCGGATCTACCAATTACTTCACGAAAAACTTGGCCCGCTTGTTTTGGTCATTGCTGACCGAATGCCGCCCAAACACCGACCACTGCTCGTCAAGTTTCGTATTCCATTCATTTACAAAAATGAGTCTGTGTTTGTGCCCGATCTTGGATTGAAAATTGGACGACTTAAAAAATTTGAGGATAATCACAAACTTGAACTAGCTGATAAAAAAGAGGGACTCACTCCTTTTGCTTTTAAGATCGTGGCGGGTCTTTTAACGAATCAGATTCCGGAAGAATTCACGCAGAAACTTCTTCTTGAAAAACTGCAATATCGGACCAAGATCTCCGCTTCAAAGCTAAGTCCTGCTTTAACCGAGCTGACCGAACACGATCTTCTCTTTTCACATGGAGCGGGACCAACCAAGTCCTACACTCAAGAGAATCATCAAAAAACTTGGGAGAAGGTTCTTCTTCAAACTTTCGCTCCGTTTTTCAAAGAGGTGGAAACTAATTATCTCCCAAAGCCTTTTGAAGGTTATATAGTCGCTGGTGAATCGGCCTTAGCTAGATACTCGAATCTCGCTCATCCAAATCAGAACGTCATCGCGGTGACAACCAGTGAGTTTCGTCAAAATTTTAAAACACTAGACAAAATGGCACTCGCTCAAGAGCGTAGCGAAACAACGCTTATTCAGGTTTGGAAAGAAGATCCCGCCCTCTTTGCAATCAAAGGGGCTCAAAATCCGATTGAGGTCTTTTTCTCACTTCAGCGCAACACGGATGAACGTGTTCAATTGTCTCTTGATGAAATGCTGAAAGCCTATGGCCTTCATCGAGAAAAGGAGTAATTCGTGGCAAGACCTCATGGGTTTGATCATTTTTGTACTTATCTAATTGGATTGGAAAAGCACTACGTCATCATTGGTGGTGGCGCCGCCGCTATTCTCATGGAAGATGAAGGACTTGAATTCCGAGCCACTAAAGATGTTGATCTGGTCGTCCTTGGACGCTCAGAAGATCTCAACACTCGGATTCTTTCGTATGTCGAAGAAGGCGAGTACAAAACCAAGGAAGCAACCGAAGGCACACCTCGATATTATCGCTTCAGAGAGCCAGATAAAAAAGAATGTCCGGCACTCATCGAGATTTTTGCTCGAAATGAATTAAAGCTTGAGTTGGCAGAGGGGCAATACATTATTCCTATAAAGGACGACTCGGCAGAAAAGCTATCAGCTATTCTTCTTGATGATGAGTATTTTGAAATAATCCAAAAAAATCTCGTCACTTCTTCCTCTGGAATTCCACTTATTAATGCGCTTGCAAACATCTGCCTCAAAGCAAGAGCGCACCGAGAATTGTTTGATAGAAAAAATTCTGGCGACGATACTGTTGACGAAAAATCTGTTCAAAAGCATCTCAAAGATATTTGGCGACTAGCCGCTGTTCTGACTGGAGATGAAGAAATCTCTTTGACGGGGCAACCTCAAAAAGATGTGACTTCGGCCATTGCAAAACTCGGTCAACTTCCGTCGTCTCAGTTCAAACAAGTTATGGAAAAAACTCCTGGGATAACAATGGTGCCCATCATGGCTGCATTAAAAAAAGTATTTCTAAAAAATTCGGAATCTGTGAAGTAGGCGATCTCTATTGGAAAAAATCACCGCAACAAAAAATAAAGTCCTGAACCCTACAGTTCTAAAGCTTGGTGCTGTGTCGTTTTTCGCCGATGTCGCAAGTGAAATGCTCTATCCAGTCACACCCATTTTTTTGACAACTGTTCTGGGTGCATCGATGGCGTCACTTGGACTTATCGAAGGGATTGCAGAAGCCATCGCAAGTCTTCTGAAAACCTACTCCGGAAGTTGGTCAGATTCTTTAGCTAAACGAAAGCCATTTATTTTGGTGGGCTATCTGCTCGGCGCAATCTCCAAACCTTTCATCGGTCTCTCGCAAAATTGGACTCATGTACTTGGAGCCCGCGCACTTGATCGAACCGGGAAAGGAATTAGGTCGGCTCCCCGAGACGCTCTCATTGCAGACTCGGTTGAACCCGCGAAAAGAGGTGCGGCTTTTGGATGGCACAGAGGAATGGATACAATGGGGGCTGCTATTGGCCCCTTGCTGACCGTAGTTTTACTCTCAGTTAATTCTGAAAACTTAAGATCACTTTACTTTTGGGCGCTAATCCCTGGCCTTATCTCGGTACTGGTGATTTTTTCGATTCGAGAACCCAAACACGAGGTCAAGAAGCGGCCCTGGGAGAATCCGTTTAAAAGTTGGAAACGATTTGATTTGACATTCAAAAAATATATTTTTGCTTGGGCTCTTTTTTCTTTAACAAATTCAAGCGATGTTTTTCTCTTGATGAAAGCCAAAGCTTCCGGCCTTTCAACCCAAACAGTGATTCTTTTGTTTTTCGCTTATAATCTCACCTACTCGATCTCTAGCCCCTATCTTGGTCATCTATCAGACCGGATTGATCGGAAGAAGATTATGGTTGGCGGACTTATGACGTTTTTCATCGTGTATCTGGGATTCGGATTCGCCTCAGCGGCTTGGCAATTCTGGGCGCTGTTTTTCGTTTATGGACTCTATATGGGCGCCACTGAGGGAGTAGGAAAAGCACTGGCTGTTGATTTGTCTCCCCCTCAGTTCAGGGCCACGGGCATCGGCATTCTGGGAACCGTGACAGGAATTTGTACGATATTCGCAAGTGTATCTGCTGGGATAATTTGGGATCAGTTTGGATCGTCTTTCACTTTCATATTTGGAGCTGCGGGAGCCTTAGCCTCTTCGTTCCTGATTTTCACGAGTTTCAAATTAACTAGGAATAAGCTTCCAAAAGTTGAAATCTGAAGAATGAGCTAGATTGTTTGAATCTGTTTTTAGGAAATCTCCTTTGATAAGTTCTTTTGTAAGATCGTTCGCTACTTGCGTCTGCCTGATCCTCCCTTTGCATCGGTCTGCGCCAGGGCCTAGCGGCTTTTTCCTGTCACGCCCTCTGCCTCTACCGCACCTCTCGGGTGCTCTCGTGTGTCGGTCGGGGCAAACGCCTTCGCTCACTTGAAACTTCTCTCTTCGGGGCCTTGCCCTTTGTGAAAGGCCCACTCGATAGAGAGTGAAGCCAAAAAACAAAATAACTTTCACTAAGGAGAAAGTCATGGAAACCACAGTTCAAAATAAACCCGCTCAAAGTACACGGATCATTCAAGGATTTAGCGCAAATCCTCAAGTTTATCTCAACTCTGATCGCGGCAGCATCACGCATCGCTTAGGAGCCGATCTGAAAATCGAAATGCCCATCAATCTCTACAAAAAGATTCTTGGACTTCCTTTCGAAAAGAAAGAATCAGCTCCATCATCAGAAACGACTCGTCGAAACACCTACGGTTTAGTAGCTCGACCCGTAATCTTTCTGAGCCAAGACGGCAATTATCTTGTTCACAGTGTTCTTGGAATTCGCATTTCAAAGCATGTGAACTACTACAAACAAATCCTTGGAGTAAAGTACACTTCCAAAGCTCAAACCGCATAGACGAAGCGGTTTAATAAGTCTGGAGGTTTCCGTCTCCAGACTTATAGTTCGTCAAGAATGTTCTCGTTCCCCTTAATTTTGATTCCGTGATCTTGGAGCATTAATAGAAGTGGCTCTACCGTAATTGCTGCCATGAACCCTGTTTCGTAGGGCTTTCCGTGGTGATAAAAGCAATCTGTAACCACACCGAGCAGAAATCCCCCTTCGGAAATTACAGGGCCACCACTATAACCGCCTCGCGCAGTTGTATTAAGAATAAAGTAGGGATGCGGAGACGAATATTCGTCCATCACCGCGCCGACTTGAGCGTAGGCAGCAATAGGAACCTGAAATTTAGATCGGGGAATTTGTGGGTATCCAACGATTAACGCTGACGACAAAATAAATTCGTCACCGATCCAATCATCTAAATGCCCACCAAGTTGGATACGATCAATTTTTTTCTGTCGTTCCCGGCCTCTTACTTTTGTTTTTTCCATCCAATGATTCAAATTAAAATTAGATCTGATAACGGCCAGATCAACTTTGACATCCTTGTGGTAAAGAATGTCTCCGACTTGAATCTCTTTCTTTTCAATTTCAACTTTTTTCATTCCCTCTACGACATGTCGAGCTGTCACGATATAACCATCACCGATGTGAAAACCTGTCCCGCAATCAAGGTCGCCGTTAGGCTTTTCGACATTTATTGGGACTATCGTTTTCTTGTACTGTCCAAAAAGATCGGGAAGCGTAGCATGTCCGTCCAGTTTTTTATTTGGAAAAATATTTCCACAGCAATATTTGAAAGTAGAAAGTTTTGATTTCAAGGCATTTAGGACTAACTTCTTGGTCATTCGTCCTCTACGGCAGAAAAAACCACTTGGGCCGTCGGGAAAACGGATCTAGCCCAAAATATACCCACGATATTGCCAGTGTATCCATTGCTTCTGATGAAGTCAGACATCGCTCTAAAGTGAGAGCCTGTTGTAACCACATCGTCGAAAAGAACAAGCGTTTGTGGAACTCCGTTTTGAAATCCTCTCCAGCGGTAATGTTGCTGAATCTGCTGAGGGTTTCTGCTTCCAGCTTGATGAGAAGCTTGTACCGTTTGAATGAGTTCAACCGGCCACTCCTCAATCAAATTTGGCCTAAGAGTTAATAAATGTGTGAGCATATCTTCGAAGCGATTTGTATAATCAGGATCATTCTTGGCTTTCGAACTAGGAATAGCTGTAATTGCCACAGTCGAATTTGCTCCAAAATTTAAAGCGGCCTCTTCGGCAAATTTTCTTACATCTCTATCTCGATACCGCCATCTATTCGTCCCTTTAAATGTCACAAACATTTTAAAATTAAGTATGAGCTGATTGGTTTCACCCGCAGCATACCCTTGGCCCGCCTTATACTCTCGTGCGTAAATACAGACATCATTGGTCATGATGTGCGGAAGGTTGTGCGAGCTATCAATTCGTTTCCAAACACTCATTTCAAAGCACCAAGAATATCGGAAAGCTCCTTAACTCTTATTGCGCCTTGTTTTTCATAATGTGCGGGCCAACTGATATTGGTGTTCTGAAAACATGAATCAAGAATGAATAGTTTTTTGTGCTGGCTTACGCAGGCCCTTGCCTGAGTAAGAGAGCCACTCGTATCCGATGCCTCGACAATGACCGTAGCCTCACTTATGGAAGCCATTGTGACATTTCGTCTGGGGAAATGATGTCGATGAAGTTGAAATGTTTCTTTTTTGTAACGGTAAAAAGGGACCTGACTAATCAATAGAAAATCCTTCGCAATTTTATCCTGAAGATCTTTATTTTCTTTAGGATAATACTGATCTATCGGTGTTCCGATAACGCCAATAACTTTACCTCCGCTTTCGATGGCTGCATGAAGAGCCGCCGTGTCTATTCCAGCAGCCAAACCTGAAACAACTGAATACCCATTTTCCACCAGCCCCTTCGATAGCCTCTCCGCTCTCTTGAGACCAGCACTTGAGGCTTTTCTCGCGCCTACAATGGAAATACTTTTTGTCCCCAATAGATCAAGATTGCCACGATAATAGAACAGCTCAATTGGATGCTTTGCATGCCTGAGTTCCAACGGATACTGAAAATCCCGATTAACAACTATCGAAAATCTTCCCAGCTTAGTTTTCAAAAAGTCACTAACATCATTTTTAAGATTATTAATTGGATCTTGATCTCCAAAAAGTGAATGTTGATGCTCACTTTGATATTTATGCAGAACTTTTGTGGGAAGATCGTTCGACTTACGAAATAGCTCACTTAATTTCGCTTCAGTCATTCCATCTACAGCCCAAAGAGTCTCATAGGCGACCATTTCATCGTAAGGTGATATGACATTTTCTTTTATAAGATCAGTTGCTCTCATGTTCACCTACTTATTCCGTCTCAAAGATTCGGCATGCTGCTCGACAAGTACCGAAATATACTTGGAAACAGTTAAATTCTTTACTTCACGATCATTACGCTTAATTTCCAGAAGTTCCCTTTTTAGGGCCGTGAGACACTCCGGTGACAGCCTAATCGAGATTGTCTCCTTCGAAGAGTTTTTAAGCGTGCGGATGATTTCTTCTCTTGCTTGTCTCGGATTCATTGTTTCCATAAATTCAACATAACTCATTATTCTAAAATTATTAAGAATTTATTGCGGCTGCGCTGCGCCTCAATTCATCGTCCTAAAGAAAAAGAATCTGTAGATAAACTTGGAATTCTCCAAGTTCGTCGTTTTCTTAGGTCGTACTTTTCACATCTTGCAAATTCGATTTCTCTTTTCACTGAGTCCCGCCAGCCCCTTCAGGTCTGTCATGCCTCATGATCGACCCTGAAGGGCCTAAGCGAGAAATCGAGCAATCCGCGCCAACCACTCATAATTTTACCCCCGCCAAGCAAGCTTGGGGCGTACCTGGCGGGCGAAAAATGTTTTTTATAAACCATTAGAAGGAGAAGAATTCATGAAAAACCAAGAGCAACAAACCAGTCCTAGAATTTACGTCGCATGTCTAGCAGCCTACAACACAGGACAACTGCATGGCGAATGGATCAATGCTGACCAAGAAGCACACGAAATTCAGGACGACATCAAATCCATGTTGGAAAGATCGCCAGAACCCAGCGCCGAAGAGTGGGCAGTCCACGATTACGAAGGCTTCAACTCCATTTCTCTAAGTGAGTGGCCCGATATTGAACGAGTCTCAACTCTTGCAAAACTGATTGTCGCACATGGTGAACCATTTTCGATCTGGTATCAAAACCAAGACGGAAGCAACTTTGATGTTTCCGAGCTTGAAGAAATGTTTTTAGAACAGTGGCAGGGGTCTTTTGAGTCTGAGACTGACTTCGCATATAAACTGCTCGAAGACTCAGGGCAACTGAGCGAACTTCCAACATGGGCACAGAATTACTTTGATTATGAAAGCTATGCTAGAGACCTACATTTAGGCGGCGATTTTTCTTTCACACGACATAATTGTCAGACCTACGTTTATCGCAATTGTTAGAGCGAAACTCTACTTTTCCTTCGGCAGAAGGATTCAAGGCGGACCGCATTTTCGTGCATTCCGCCTTTTCTTTTATGCAGCATTCGCAGTTTGCGACTGCTCTACTAGAAATCCCGAAAACTCTTTTGTAAGCATAAAGCCAATGAATTCATCGCGAGTAATAGGTCCACGCATTTCGATATACCGTTGTCGCAGTTGCTCTTTGCGGTCTTCATTCGATAAGGACTGATCTTGCAGCCTTTTGATGTGTTCGTCTGACACAAGATCAAGTGCAAGATTGAGTAGCTGATCAACCTTAATCTTGCGACCGGCTTTCTTCTTATTTGCGGAAAGCAAAAGTTTTTCTGCTTTCTTTTGGACTTCAGAAGTGATGCGAATTGATTTCGGTTTTTGATTCGATTTTAAATTTGTTTTTGTGCTTTTAGATTCCATTGTTTGCTCCGTTTAATTTTGATATTTTGTTAGTTCGTTTGATTTTCTTGCGACGTATCGCCCTTGATATCGATAACGCCTTGGCCTTTTGGTCGCCTCAACATCTGAGACATAACTGCACGAATGGCTGCGAGCTGTTCGTCATCCATGAAACCAATCATTGATACACAGTCGTCTTTGAAACTGAGGACAGTCTTGTTGCCTGAGATCTTGTTGAACTGCTCCATCGTGTAGCCATAGGCCCTCACCATCTGCTCCACCCGAAAGCCTTCAACGGCGCGTTTGCCGTTTTCAAAGTGGCCAATCGTTGTATGGGTTACGCCCACAATGGATGCCGCCTGACGTGTTGTCAGACGTGCGTTTTCGCGCAAACGCTTTAGAACATTTGCGACACTTTCATTTTTGTTTTTGGTTACTGGCTGCATGTTTCTTGTCTCCTTTGGTTGATGCTTTCCAGACATCGAACTTGGAAACTACGAAACGCTGTTGTTTTGAGAAGTTAGCTGGAGGTTTCCAGCTTTCCAACTTCCTGAATTTTTCTATTTTTCCGTAGCACAAAAGTAGCACTGAAATAGCATAACTCAGGAATTTTGGCGTATTCTCGCGTGACGATGGACGAAATCGAACCGGATCACTCGTTGAACTTTATCTCTTTGCAATTGCTGTTTTCTTTTTACTTTTCGCGGAGTTAGGAGATTGAAACTTGAGTCATCTGCGAGCGGTCCGAAATTTCATTTTACTTAGGTGTAAAATGGCGGAGCGAGTGAGATTCGAACTCACGAGCCCCGCGAAGGGCTGCCAGTTTTCAAGACTGGTGTATTCAACCGCTCTACCATCGCTCCGGGGTCAGTTGTATTGGAAATGACCCCGTGAGGCAAATGGAATTTCATTTTATTAATCAATGCGTTACTGGAAACGAATCTCGCTCAGACCATTCATATATTTTTGAAGGACCAAAGGGACTTGGATAGTTCCTGATTCTGTTTGATAATTTTCCAATATTGCAATCAATGTTCTCCCTACAGCTAAACCGGATCCATTCAGTGTATGAACAAATTGCGGTTTATTTGATTGAGATTTAAACCGGATGTTAGCTCTTCGTGATTGAAAATCTTCGTAATTAGAGCAAGAGCTAATCTCGCGGTACTCATTTTGGCCTGGGAGCCATACTTCTAAATCATAGGTTTTTGCTGAACCAAATCCCATATCTCCGGTACATAGTAACATTCGTCGAAAGGGCAATTCTAAGCGGAGTAAAACCTCTTCCGCATGGCTTGTCAGAAGATCGTGCATTTCATAGGAATGATGGGGATGAGAAAAAATCATCAATTCGACTTTGTTAAATTGATGTTGTCGAATCAAACCCTTGGTATCTCGTCCATGACTTCCAGCTTCGGATCGAAAGCAAGGAGAATAGGCGCAAAACTTTTTTGGCAAATCCGATTCGTTTAAAGTTTCGCCGCTATAGTAATTTGTTACAGGGACCTCGGCCGTGGGGATAAGAAAATAATCAAATCCTTCTAAATGAAAAAGATCTTCCTTAAATTTAGGTAGCTGAGTCGTCCCAATTAAGCTTTGGCTATTAACAATAAACGGAGGGATCATCTCGGTATACCCATGATGTTCGCTATGCAAATCCATCATAAATTGAATCAGCGCCCTTTCAAGTCTAGATCCTGCGCCTTTTAAAAAAGCAAAGCGACTACCGGTGACTTTACCAGCTCTTTCAAAATCGATGATATTTAATTTTTCTCCAAGCTCCCAATGTTCTTTTGACTTGAATGAATGTCGAGTCGGCGTTCCAACAACTTTTTCAATTTTATTATCTTCAGCGCCTTTGCCAACAGGTACCATTTCATGGGGCTTATTGGGAACCGTCAGCAATAGTTGATAGACCTGTTGATCAACCTCACTGGCTTTTGTTTCCATTTCTTTTACACTTGCTGAAATTTTTCCAAGCTCGGCAATCAGGTTTGCAGGATCTTTCCCTTGTTTTTTTAATTGAACAATTTCTTGACTGGCTTTATTTTGACTCGCTTTTGCTGTTTCAGCTTGAGTCATTAGTTCTTTTCTGTTTTTATTTAAAGCCATAATTTGATCAATCAATGAAGTATCTCCGCCTCGATTTAGGAGACCTTTTTTATATAAATCTAAATAAGATGTCTGGCCATCCTCAGATTTTTTTTCTAATAGTTTAATGTCTAACATCGCCCACCTACAGATAATTTTTTAAATACGTTTTAAATTGAATTTTGAATTCATTTTATCTCCTTGGGATTAAGGAGCAATCAAGATATACATTTTGAATAATTGAATGACAAGGATACAAATTAAGTCAAAGACTAAAATTTTTGTAAATAGCCAGCCCGTAGAAATTCTTAAAAAAATTCCCATTACTACAATGGTTAAAAAAACCAATGAAAAAGATCCAAATTGAACCAGTTCCTGACCGATGAGGGCGATGGTTAAGCCCAAGAAAAATCCACTGATTCCACGCAAGGAAATCAGTAATAAATCAATAAAAGTCGTTTTAATTTTTTCTTCAGTTCTACTTCCCATAGTAACAATTTGTTGTCTAATCCCCACAACTTCCCCCTAAATTCTGAATTTGAGATAAAAACTCTTGCTTGTCTTTAGAGTTTGGCGACAAATCTAAATACTTGCAATAAGATCTGACCGCGGCTAGACGGTCTCCCCTGGCTTCAAATAAGGCACCCTGTTCTTTGTAAATATCTTCAAACCCGCTTTCTCTTTCAGCTGCAATATCTAGAAAACCTTGGGCCATGTCAATCTGGCCCGCAAGACGATAGCAACGTGCCGCCCTTACATACACGTAGACGGGCTGTGTTCCCGTGTTAGTTGCTTTGGTGTATTCAGCAGCGCATTCAGAATAGTTTTTACTGGCAAACTTGATTTCACCTACTAAAATATACGAATCAATCAAACCTGGATAAAGCTTTTTTTCGAGCTCGGCATTTTTTTCAGCTTCTAAAAAGTTACCATCAAGCAAATAGGTTTTTCCTAAAAACAAATGAGCTCTTGGAAATTTTTGATTCAATCTGATAACTCTTTCAAATTGATTTTTGGCCTCGGAAATTTTGGAAGCCTCTAAATATATTTTAGCCACTTCAAAAATCGGCTCGGCGTCGGATGGATCCAGGTAACTGGCTTTTAAATACTCTCCAATAGATTTTTCGATTTGCCCCAATTGGTTATAACATTTACCTAGTAAAGAATGAGCCGCTTTATTTGATTCATTTAGGGCGATTACTTTTTCAAGAGCTTCAGAGGCTTGTTTAAACCGGTCTTCTTCAATATAAATTTCAGCAAGGGCAATGCGGTATTCATAAATAGATGGGTATTTTTTTATAATCTCGATAAGATAATCACCACCATCATCAACGCCCTGGCGAGTGGCAAGGACTTTGGCATAATTTATTTGAGCTTCAACATTTGTTGAATCTAGCTCGATGGCTTTCAAAGCAAAGCTGTAAGCATCTTTAGAAATCTTTTCTCTGGATTCTTGTTCTTTTTGATTTGTGACTTTTGTTAAATTTGTAAGTTCTCTGGCTGCAGCGGAATAAAGAATGACGCTTTCGATATCAGCGTCGAAAATTTTAAGAGCTTTTTCTGCTAATTTCAAAGTTCCCTGGTAGTCTTTTTTTTTGAAGGCTAAATGAGCGAACCCTCGCTGAATTTCATAATTTCCCTTACTTAAATAATCGGCCTGGATCAAAGTTTTCTCTGCTTCAGAGAAATCATAAGCATGTGATAAAAATTCTGCTTTTTTAAGATAAGATTTCACATTTGCTGAATCAGCTTTGATAGACTTATTAACCCAATCAACGGCCTCAAGGCCTTGCCCCAAACTCCAAAGGGCTTCGCTTGCCTTAAGCGCTGCTGTTGAATTTTTCGGGTTCAATTCAAAAGCGGCTTTACATTCCGCCTGGGCACGTACATATTCTTTTTGCCTTAAGTAGAGTTGACAATTAAATAAGAGTTCTTCGTCTGGGCGTTCTGAATATTTCAAAGATTTATCACAACCGCCTAAACGAGTACATAGTTCCATGGCTAACTTACGTGAGGGATTTTTCTTTAAGTTGAGATTGGCAATTTCAAGAGCTTTTCTTTTATTTCCACGAATCAAGTGAACCTCAGAAAGGGCCTCGAAACCCTGAGCCTCTAATCCTTTATCCATGAGAGTATCTATTTCCATTCCTGAGTTTAAATAATTTGAGGCTTTATCATATTGGTTTCTAGAAAATTCAAGTAGCCCGAGTCCAAAATAAGAGGCTTTATGTTTTTTATTTTCTTTGATTGCTTGCAAGAAGAGGTTGTTCGCTTTACTTAAATCTTTAAGTTTAAAATTGGCCTTCGCTTGGAAGAAAACAGGTTTAACCCATTGGCCCGAAAGTTCTCTTGCTTTCTGAAAAAAAGATTCAGCAATCAGTGTTTCATTTTCCATTTCCAAAAGCTCGCCCTTCATTTGATAAAGCAAAAAGTTAGAAAAATCTTTTTCTAAGATGGTATCTAAAGTATTAAGTGATTCTTTAAACCTTCCCTCCGAATAGAGTTTTACGGCTTCACAAAAAAAACCACTTGTATCAATTTTATTTAGAGACTTGGTTGTTTTCGCTAAGGTGGACACGGTTTTTTGATCTTGATAATCTTGGAAACTAAAATACCAGAGCTCTTTATAGACTTCACAAAGGAGCATCCTTGCCATTAAGTTATTTAATGAATTTTCAATTACATTGACGAGAATATTTTGAGCTTCAATATATCCTTCGACGCTATCAGGAGCGATGAATTTAAGAGCATGATTTGTTTTTTGATTTACTTGGGCATCGCTTAGAGTAATTTGACTTTTCTTAGGGGCTAAAAGCCGAATTCGTTCATTAGAATGAGAACCTGAATCGTCAAAAAAACCAAAATAGAGACTGAACGCTGCAATAAGGATCAAGGAAATAAATAAAGGCCATCTAAGAATATCTTTAAGTAGGTCTTTTTTTTCTTCTACGAGGTTTTTAAGCTCGATGACATTACCATTTGGATCTGAATTATTTGGATCTGAAGATAGTTGTTTTATTTCCTCTGAGGTGAGTTTTTTTCTCGCATCACTATTGTGAGTTTTGGTGTTTGGCTTTGGGACCGATGGGGGATCTATTTTTGTTAGGAGCGGTTTCTTAACATAGGGAATAATGACGGTCTCATCCAAAGGGGGTGTGTCTTCAGACTTTTTATGAGGGGGGTTTGGTTTTTTGGGGGCAGAATTCTTACCAGGGTTCATTTCATTCGCAAGAATTTCAAGGATTTTTTCATAGAAAAGAGGCTCTTTTGCGATGAAATCCCATTTTCCGCCTGGATAAATAGCTATTTTCTCTTCTCCAGTGATAAACCCCTCATTGATGTGATCCAAGATTTCGGCAGCGGTGTAAGGACCACCGATTTGACCCGAATTGAGTTGAACAATCCATGTTGTTGATATTTTTGCCATATTTAATCATAAAGATAGAGCCACAGCTAATAAACAAAAAATTGGGTCTGCCTGGCAAAGCCTAACTTAGGACCTGTACCTTACTAAAAGCCTAGCTGAAGGAGTCTAGAGTGAGCAAAAGCTCTAAAGTCAACATTTAACATAGTTTTAAAAAAAAATCTTGCAAATTAAAAAAAATCTTATATCTTGCAAAGATATATCTTATAAATGCAACTCCTTGGACCCCTCCAGGATTGTTTTTTCAAAGCCTCTTGGACCCCTCCACTGAGGCTTTTTTTTTCTGAAAAACCTATTTTTCGACGCCACTCAATATAACTTTGTCTTAATTATAATTTTACTGATCTCTAACAACTTTAAGCGGTAGGATTTTTCAAACAGAGTCTAAGGAGGGGCAGGGGTTACGCCTGAAGGAGGGGGAGTTGGTTTTAAAAGCAAGACATATTGTTATTGTTGAAGAAGATAAATTTCTTGTTGAAAAAATTAAAAATTATTTTCTTCCGAAAGGTTACATTTGCCATCATTACGAATCCATTGCTAAGGCATCACAAGAGTTAAAAAAAACTTTAATCCCCGGTGGTTTTGAAATTGCTCTTTTTATTTGTGAAATTAATCAGAATGATGATTCCACTCTGGCCGAGCTAATGGAAACTCAGGCCCTACTTGAAAACACCTCCATCATTGTTTTGACAAATGTTTTATTCAAGCAAAAAGCATTGCAAGCTATTTCCCAAGGTGTTCTTCATTATTTAACTAAACCTTTTGATTTTTCAGAAGTGGTTCACTTGTTTGAACATGCCATTAAATATCAAATTATTAATAAGGAGAACTCATTATTAAAAAAAGAAATGATTGCCAAAAGCAGCTTTCAAGGAATTATTGGCCGAAGTGAAAGTATGCGAAAATTATTTTGTTTGATATCTCAGATTGCGAACTCAACAGCAAATATTTTAATACAAGGGGCCACAGGTACGGGGAAAGAGGTGATTGCTAAATCTATCCATAATTTAAGTTCTAGAAAAAACAATCCCTTTGTTGCGATAAATTGTTCTGCAATTCCTGAAGCCTTACTTGAATCTGAACTCTTTGGACATGCAAAAGGTAGTTTTACAGGAGCCATCTGCAATAAAAAAGGACTGTTTGAAGAGGCAAATGGGGGAACTTTATTTTTAGATGAAATTGGCGATCTCCCTCAAAGTCTGCAGGCAAAATTATTGCGGGTAATTCAAGAAAGAACGGTTCGTCCCGTCGGCGAAAACACAACAAAGCCGATTGATATAAGAATCATAAGTGCTACTCACCGAGATCTTAAGGAAATGATAAATTCCCAAATTTTTAGAGATGATTTATATTACCGCCTTGCCGTTATACCTTTGGTCGTTCCTCCGTTAAATCAACGAAAGGATGATATCCCACTGCTGGCAAATCATTTTCTGAATAAATTTGCCGTTTTAAACAATAAAGAATTTATAGGTTTTTCTGGTGATACTTTAAATTTTTTAATGAATCACGCTTGGCCTGGAAATGTCAGAGAACTAGAAAATACGATTGAGCGAGCCGTCGTTTTATCTAAAACAGATAAAATTGAATTAGAAGATTTAGGGCTAGACTTTTCCTCTGAAAATAATTTGTTTCTTTCCAGACTAAAGTCTGAATTACCTACACTCGCAGATTTAGAAAAAAAATACATTGAATTTGTATTAGAGAAAACAAATCAGCAAAAAGAACGAGCTTCTGAAATTTTAGGATTAAATCGGAAAACACTTTATCGGAAAGAAAAAGAATTTGGTTGGGACAAATTGCCCCATTCCACTCAATGAAACAAAATTAAATTCACTTCTGCTTGGTAAAGTTCTTGCTTTATAACAAGGTGTCAGCGTAGAAATTAATCACAACCACTTCAAACCATTATCAAGGAGAGATTTATGAAAGCTTTAAGTTTTATTTCGATAGCCATGTTTTTAATTATCTGGGCGCCTTCAATGTCTAGTGCCGCAGCGGCTCAGGATAGGGAAGTTATCGTAGGGATTAACGAGGCTTTTATCCCCGGAGGTTTTGATATCTATTCAGAGACTTATGTTGTCGCAAGTGGGATTTTTCCAAATGGATGTTACAAGTGGAGTCGTGTTGATGTGAAGCATGTTGATAAATTCAACCATGAGATAAGGTCCGTGGCCAATGTCAGACAAGGTATGTGTATCATGGTTTTAATTCCTTTTAATAAAGAAGTTAAACTTGGCAAGTTCGATGCCGGTCAACATACATTGAGGTTTGTCAATGGTGATGGAACTTACCTTGAGAAAACAATGGTGGTGGAAGAGTAGCTGATTGACTTTGCGATAGTGAGGTCAAGGACCTATGGTCCTGAGTATTTCTAGCCCGGTTATGCCGGGCTTTTTTTTTAATGATCTCTTTTTTTTATGATCTATTGCTCAATATAAAAAAACCGATTAGCATTTATACAATGTTCTATGGAGGGATTATGGGGTTATTAAAAAAAAGGTTAGTGTTTTGCCTTTTTGTCGTTTCCACTCTGGTTTCTTGTGGTCGAAAGGAATCCTTTAAAGAAATAAATTGGGTCAAAGGTTTAAATAGTGAGCCTGTGGATTATAAAATCGATGCTTCTTTGACTTTAGATCATAAATCAAGTGTTGATGACAAAAGAATTAATATTTATAAACAATTAATAAATAACAAAGAAGTCGATGGGTCCTATTTTAAGAAAATAGACAGCGAGCAAGGTGATACAATTGGTTTAGTTGGTCAGACGACTGACTTAAAGGTCGATAAATCCAAAGTGGAAATTTTTGAAAAAAGAAATTTAGCTTTGGTTAAAGAAGAGTTTTTAAATAAGTATCCAGAATTCAGAAAAAATGACATTCAAGATTTTAATTGGATTTATGTTCCTAGTAAAAACTTTTTAATCCCAATGTATAAATTATCCTTCACGAATAGAAAAACTGAAATTTACGAAGTCCAATTTGATTCAGCTTTAAATATTTATTCAAACAAAAAAATGGGTTCTCAATTTTCTGATGTGGAAGCTATGGTTTTCCCAAAAGGTCCAAAAATGAGCCAATTGGAAGCTGTGATACTTAAAAGTGTAGAAGTGGAAAATGGCATCAGGGGGCTGAATTTTAAAGTATCCTCTCTTTTAAACTCTAAGTTTGAAAGCCCTCGAGAAATTGTTAAAATCCCAATCAGTGACGACCGCTTCGATCAAGTACAAGTATCTTTTTTTATCCAAAAATCCTATGAGTGGTTCGCTAAAACATTTAATTCTAAAATTCCATTTATGATAGACATCCAAGTTAATGTGGGAGCTCCTGAGAAATCTAATACAGCCTTTTATTATGCAAATAAAATTAGATTTGGCTCGGGAGATGACATTGTTTACTCAAAAATCCCAAGGGATCCAACGATCATTATCCATGAAAGTAACCATGCCATTATTGATTATCTGGCTCATTTGCCCTTTGACAGAGAAGGGGGTTCCTTGAATGAGGGTTTTGCCGATTTCCTGACGACTCTGCAACTCAATAACCCCAATTTAGGCGAGGTTTCATTTCTTAAGGGCTCTTTCAGAAGGACGGTAAAAAATGAGTTAAAATTCACCGATAGAAAAGGTAGTTTATACGGAGACAGTGCTGTCGCTTCAGGATTATTGTGGAATTTAAAGGAAACATTTGGGGATGAAATCGCTGGCAGAATAGCCGTGAACACCTTAATGTTATTGGGACCAAGAAGCGACTTTATTGATTTTAGAAATAAGATTTATTTCAGCATCAAATCGGAGTTAAAAGAGAAAAATCTTGAAACAGCAGAGAAAATCCTAAAAGATAGAAACTGGTTATAACTCAAATTCGAGGGAGAACTCGAGGTTATAGATCCTAAATTTTTTTAGAGAGTGGTGTCTGTGTTTTTATCCGTGGTTTTGATAACAGTGTTGTCCTTTTTTTCCAATTTCACATTGGCTACTGAAAATGCTATTGAAAAAGCTGCTGAAAGAGTTACAGATAAACCGGGTAAAAAAATAAGCATTTCGTTTATTGGTAAATGGCAGTTTTTTCAATACCAGTATCAAGGACAAAAATTTCCAGCACCTAATCCTGATCTTTATGAAGAGTTTACGATAACTCAAGATGAGACAATCCTATATTACGAAAGAAAAGATGAGGGCTTTTTTTGTGAAAGAAAAGCCACTTACATTTACAATCCACAAAATGCAGAATTAGTGCAGACAATTTACTGGACTCATCCACAAAATGGCCACAAATGTTTAATGGATTCAGATATGCAAATAGGAGCACATCTAACGAATAAAATGTACTTAGAAGAAAATGAATTATACCTGCATACTCCCTTTGGAGAAGAGGAAATTATTTTAATTTGGAAAAAAGCCGATCCCTTTAAGATCCCCTTGCTTGCGCCTTAAACTCTTTTGATATTGGCACCTAAACTTGAGAGTTTGGCTTCCATTTTTTCATAACCTCGATCTAAATGATAGATTCTGTTTATGGTGGTATCACCCTTGGCGACGAGTCCTGCTAGGACTAAGCAAGCACTGGCCCTTAAATCAGTGGCCATAACGGGAGCTCCGGTTAATCCCTCGGCTTTTCCACGAACCACGGCCACCCTTGTTTTTTGCGTGATATCAGCACCTAATCGCATCAGTTCTTGAACATGCATAAATCTATTTTCAAAAACAGTTTCCGTAATCACGCTGGTGCCGCTGGCAATGCTCATTAAGGACATAAACTGCGCTTGAAGATCTGTCGGGAATTGGGGGTAAGGAGCCGTAGAAATATCAACGGCTTTGAAATCTTTAAGCGGATGGATAGTCACGGTATCGTCGGTAGTTATTAATTTAAAACCCGCATCTTTTAACTTAAAAATTAAGGCTTCAAAATGATGGGGAACGCAAGATCTAACGGTGACTTCTCCGGCAGTTATCGCTCCAGCTAAGAGCAAAGTGCCTGCTTCGATTCTATCAGGCATGATTCTATGTTCAGCAGCAGAAAGTTTTTCAACTCCTTCAATTTTAATAATAGAAGTTCCATGTCCAGAAATTCTGGCACCCATTTTATTTAAATATTCTGCGAGATCTACAATTTCAGGTTCTTTGGCTGCATTTTCTAAAAGGGTAGTTCCTTCGGCTAAGGTGGCCGCCATCATCACATTTTCAGTGCCCCCAACAGTCATATTTTCAAACAAGAAGGTCGTACCCTTAAGCTTTTTGGCTTTGGCATGAACATAACCCTCTCTTAATTCAATTTCAGCGCCCAGGGCTTTCATTCCTTCAATATGTAAATCTATAGGCCGCGAACCAATGGCACAACCTCCAGGCAATGAGACTACGGCCTCACCATATCTTGTTAACATGGGCCCCAAGCATAAAATACTGGCTCGCATCTTGCGGACTAAATCATAACTCGCTTCTAAGTTTTTTAGATGTTGGGAATAAACCAAAAAATCTTTCCCTTTTCTTTCGGAATGAATTCCTAAGCTCGCAAGCAACTGGCTTGTAGATTCAATATCTTTTAAATCAGGCAGATTTTCAAAACGATGAGTGCCATCTGCTAATATTGTAGAAAACAAAAGTTTAAGCGCGGAGTTTTTTGCTCCACTTGCATGAACTTCGCCATTTAAGACTTTTCCGCCACTAACAATCATTTTATCCATTTTTATTCCACTTCTTTTTTAAAAATAAAATTCTCTCTTTACCACTGAGATCCTTAAGCGTGTCAACCTCTGAGAATAAATTCAATCCCAACATTTTGTTTTTCAATTCGGATCCTTGAGTGTGACCAATTTCAAATAAAAAATAGCCATTGGGTTTCAGGTAAGGACTATATTTTGCTATCCAAGATTCAATAAAATACAAGCCCTTCTGATCTGCAAAAAGCGCCAATTCGGGTTCATATTTTTTTACATTCACATCAATATTTTCATCTTCTTTATCTATATAGGGAGGATTTGAAAGGACAAGATCAAACTGTTCTTTTGTTTCTTTACAGGCAGCAACTACTTCTTTTTCGTTTTCAGCATCTTGATGAATAATCTTTAAATTTTCGCAAGGGTTATTTTTTAAATTTTCTTCTAATACAGCAAAAGCACCATCTGATTTTTCAACTGCGAAAAAACAAACAGATTCAAATTCTTTAGCCAGTGAAATAGAAATACATCCTGAACCCGCACCTAATTCTAATACGCTCAGTGCACTTTCTTTTTCAAGAGTTTGTTTAGTTAGCTCAAGATCCTCAAGATCTTTACAAGCTTTAGCTAAAAGCTTAGCGGCCGTTTCCACCAAAGTTTCTGTTTCTGGTCTAGGAATGAGAACATGGGAATTTACGAGAAAGGTGGATTTATAAAAATCTTTTTTTCCTAATATGTAGGCTATGGGCTCGCCCTGGGACCTTCTTACAACAAGCTCTCTCAATTTAGTTATTTCATGTTCTTTGAGGGGAAGATCATATTTGAGATAAAGTTGAATTCTTTCAAGCCCCAAACCATAAGCCATTAATAGCTCGGCATCTAATCTCGGTGTTTCAAATTTTCTTTGCTTGAAGAAGGTGATGGATTTATCCAAAACTTCTTTTAAAATCATGACCCGCTCGTTTGTTTCTTTAGTGCTTCCGCTTGGTAGTGTGCGCTGAGAGCATCTATCAATATTTCCATAGACCCGTTCATGATTTCAGTAAGTTGATGGGTGGTCAAACCAATTCGATGATCCGTGACTCTTGTTTGAGGAAAATTGTAGGTCCGAATTCTTTCGGATCTGTCCCCAGTACCAATTTGGTCAAGACGCGCATCACTGGCTTCTTTTCTGACCTTATCTTCCTCTAGTTGCTGAAGTTTCGCATAAAGAATTTGAAAGGCTCTTTCCTTATTTGACGTTTGTGATTTTCCCTCTTGGCAATGGACCATGATTCCTGAGGGAATATGCACCACTCTGACTGCGGATTCTGTTCTGTTGACTGACTGTCCACCAGCTCCGCTGGACCTCATCACGTCGATACGAATATCATTCATGTTTATTTTGACTTCGTTTTCCTCTGCTTCAGGAATGATAGCTACAGTGACGGTTGAGGTATGAACACGTCCTGCTCCTTCTGTTTTGGGAACTCTCTGTACTCGATGAACTCCACTTTCAAATTTTAATTTACTGTAAACATTTTCTCCAGAAATGGTGGCGATGACTTCTTTGGCGCCTCCAGCATTGCCATCAGAATAAGAAACCAATTCCACCTTCCAACCCAAACCAGAAGCATAGTGACCGTAAGCTCTAAACAATTCATCTGCGAAAAGGGAGGCTTCGTCCCCTCCTGCTCCAGCGCGGATCTCAAGAATAATATTCTTATCATCATTAGGGTCTTTGGGAATGAGAAGAATTTTTAAACTTTCCTCAAGCTGAGGAATATCAGTTTCAAGCTCTTTCACTTCTTCACGAATGAGTTCTTTCATCTCTTGATCTTGCTCTGCCGTGAGTAATTCCTTACTGGCTTTGAGAGAGGAAACTTTTTTCTTATACTCACGGTATACAGATACGATTTTTTCTAAATCAGCGAGTTCTTTCATCAAAGAACGATATTGTTTTTGGTCAGAAGCAATATCGGGTCGTTGTAATGAAAGATTTACTTGTTCATACCGAGAATCGACTTCGTCTAATTTAGAAAACATATTTAATCCTAAATATTTAGCTTTAAGTGAAGAATGGTAAAATAAAAAATGCGGTTAGCAATAAACTAACCGCATTAAAAATATATAAAATCAAAATCTCTATTTAGGTTGTGCTGTTTGTGCTGCGTATTTTTTCTTAAATTTATCAACACGACCTTCTGTATCTAGAAGTCTTTGCTTCCCAGTGTAAAAAGGATGAGATGCAGAAGAGATCTCTACCTTGATCAAAGGGTATTCTTTTCCATCTTCCCATTTAATAGTTTCTTTGGATGATAACGTAGTCGTTCCAAGGAAAGAAAAATCACAAGAAATATCTTTAAAAACAACCGTATTAATTTTTGGATGAAGATCTTTTTTCATTATTACCTCTTAAATAATATAAATAAAATATGAGCTTATGTCCTCTACCATAGGGATGCCATACTGTCGAGAAAATATTCACCCATGCTTTAAAAGAAATGGGAACTGGTTTTGCTATAAGCCGGATTCTGTCTAAATGATAAAGTCCCAAAAGTTTTCTCTATCATTTTCGATGATTATTTATCTGGGAGTTTTGTCTCCAAAACCCTCGAGCGATCCTACCCGAAAGCTTCACCCGAGCCGAGCTACTAATGCTTCCCTATTTGATCTTGCTTCATGCAGAGTTTGGCTGTTTTCACTCCAGCAGCTCCCTTGAAAACTCCCGTTCCCGTTCTCAAGATTATAGCCCTGGATATTCTTTCTGTTCCACTGTTCCTCGCCTTACAACGGAGGGGCGTTACCCCTTGCACTGCTCTTTGAAGTCCGGACTTTCCTCCCTTGCTGACTTACCAAATTGATAAATCAAAACGAAATTTCGTAAGCAAGAGCAATCACCCGCAAAACCTGAGCCTTTATAACACAGCATGTCCGGAAATAGCAATGAAAAGAATAAAATCGTGAGAATTTATCTATTTAATTGTAAAACACACTTATAAAACACCTGTAAGTGTAGTTTTGGAGACAGTATGCGGAAAGGGAATATGAAGAAAGTTTTATTTATCTTAATTTCAGTTTTATTTGTTACTTTTAGTTTGAGTCAGGCAGAGCCTAAGCATTTGGGGCAAGCGGGCGCCAAAGCGAAACATGATCCTGGATCCCTTTTTCCTCAACCTAAGCCAAATAAATCAAAAACGAATCAGCCTCCAGCGACAGAGCTTATGGAGCCTGCTTTTATGGCTAAGATAAACGGAACCACCGTAAAGCTTAAGTGGAGTTCTGTGGCCGGTGCAGAAAACTATCATCTTCAGATAGCCACAGATCCAAATTTTAAGTGGCTCACTTTAGATAATCATTATCAGAAAACGATCTCCTATGACGTCACCGATTTGTCACCAGGTAAAACCTATTACTGGCGAGTTGCTGCTGTTCGAAACTCTAATGATGCGACCTACATTAAAGGTGATTTTGTAAAATCAATGTTTGAAGTGATAAAATAGAAGGGTGCTAAAATAGCAGGGAGCTTTCAGTGGAAAAAAATACACTCATCGAAAAATTAAATTGGCGGTATGCTGTAAAAAAATTTGATTCTTCAAAAACAATTTCTTCTTCAGATTGGGAAATTTTGGAAGAATCCTTACGGCTGGCACCTTCTTCTTATGGGCTTCAACCTTGGAAATTTTTAATTATTCAATCTCATGAGGTTCGAAAAAAACTAACTCCTCTTTCTTGGAATCAAACTCAAATCGAAGATTGTTCTCATCTTGTCGTTTTAACGTTTAAAAAGAAAATGGATGAGGCTCATATTCAAAAACATATTACCAGAATGGCCGAAGTCAGAAAAATGGATGTAAGCCAACTCGAAGGCTTTAAAAAAGCAATGATAGGTGATTTAGTTCAAGGCCCAAGAAGCGAAGTCATCAATTTTTGGGCCCAGAGGCAAGCTTATATTGCAATGGGTTTCTTGATGGAAACAGCAGCGCTTATGAAAATAGATACTTGTCCACTAGAGGGTATCGATTCCAAAAGCTATGATAAGGTTTTGAACCTTGAGGGAACTGGTTATGAAACAGTGGCTGCTGTTGCCGTTGGATACCGTCATCCAGAAGATGCTTATCAAAAAGCTGTTAAAGTCAGATTTGAGAAAAAAGATATCTTCACTTATTTGTAAAACTTATCTGTTTATAAAATTTATTTCTTGACGGGACCTTGCAAATTTCAAAAGAAAAAAGAACATTCAAAGTGGTAAACAAATTATCAGTTGAGTGGTTTTTATTCAAAAAAAACCATAATTTGAAATTAAATAGTTTTTAAATTCAATAAGTTAATAGCTAAGCACAAAATCTTTAAGAAATTTGTCTAATTATATGTGACTGCCGTTGGTGATTACAATTTAGTAATCTTCCCTGAATGAGATTCTCTTCTAATAATAAGAAGTTAGAATTAGCGCTGTTATAAATTGATACTGTCATCTTTTTTGCTCCTGTTCCCTATTAGACATTATGGAAAATACTTCCCTTTCCGTTTTTCATGATGACAAACAAAAGGAGAATTTATGAAATTTATTTATTTATTTAAGGGGCTCATTTTAATAGGACTTACGGCTTTCCTTTCTGCCTGTGGGAATAGCTCGCTCGTAGAGAAAATTTCAGTTCAGACAAGTCAAGATTTCAATCAAGACACATGGGTCACTCTCAATACCCAACTAAATATGGGAGCCCTTAGCTTTCCAGGATTGTTGATTCCCGTTCCTAATCCAAAATTTCCTTCAGAGATGATGGGCAGAGTTCAATTACAAAGGTCACTTGATGGAAAAAACATTTTAACTGTTTCCGCGAATATTTCTGAAATAGAAAAGACTCACTTAGCGCAGGATAATTTTCTTCCTAATGGTTCCGTTATTCCTGTTGTTGGTTTAACAAGTGTCGTATCTGCTAAGTTTAATTCAAATTCAAAAATTTATTTTGGAGGAAGTGAACAGTCGCTAATGTTTGGGATTTCCCTAGCTATCCCTCTTTTCGATAATATTGGAAAGTATCTGCCAGGAGTAAATTTGTTTTTACCGCTCCCCGCAGAGTCAAAGATCGAAGGCCTGGGTGGAGTTTTTACTGGAGGACTAGGGCAAAATGGACTTGGACTGTTTGTTAAAGTGCCCAATGGTTTTAATACTATGGCAGAAACAGTGATGGCTAAAAGTACTCACTTAGATCCATCGGTCACCGATGGACTTAAATTTCAGACTTCGAATGAATCAAATAAGAAATCTATTTCTCTTAAAAAGTACCTATTTAATTTAAGTCTTCAGCCACAACTCTTAAAAATCAAATAGTTGTTTCTTGAAGAGATTACTAAAAAGAGGTTCCTACTGAACCTCTTTTTGAAATAAAGAAAAAATATTATTTACTTCAATAGCAAAAGGCCTTAAATAGTCGTGATGAGCGCATTAGGAAGACATATTTTAGTTGAATTTACTGGCTGCAATGCTGACATTTTAAATGATGTGGCTGTTATCGAAAAAACAATGATTGAGGCCGCACAAAAAGCGGGTGCTACAGTTATTAATACAAATTTCCATCATTTTTCCCCTTGGGGAGTTTCAGGAGTGGTGGTTATTCAAGAAAGTCATTTAGCCATTCACACCTGGCCAGAATATCGTTATGCTGCAGTCGATTTATTTACTTGCGGTGAAACTGTAGATCCTTGGGTCTCCTTTGATTGGCTAAAGACCATACTAGAAGCTAGCTATTCAGCCTTGGAAATGAAACGAGGCTCATTGAATTTGATTAAAAAATCAAATTACAAACCAAATCAGGGGCGAGCTGAATCAGAATCCACGATAGAGGATGGTAAGTTTAAAATTGAAAGAAATGTTTGGTTTACTGATAAAGATGACCAACAGGCTTTGTCATTGCGATATGCTGGAGATATTTTGTTTAATGAACAAACCCCATTTCAGCAGGTCAGGGTTTTCAACACTCTGGCTTATGGTAAAATGCTCGCTATTAATAATATGGTGATGTGCACAGAAAGGGATGAATTTCACTATCATGAAATGATTGTGCATCCAGTATGTCAGTTGGCAAAAAAACTGAATAAAGTTTTAATTATTGGCGGCGGTGATGGTGGAACTGTCAGAGAGTTATTAAAGTATAAAGAGCTTGAAAAAGTTGTTATGGTTGAGATTGATGAAGCGGTTGTTCGGGCTTCGAAGCTTCATTTACCAACTTTGAGTTCTGAGTTTAATAACTCTAAGCTCGAGCTCATCATCGGTGATGGTATCGAATATGTTAAAAATTGTGGAGAGAACCAGTTTGATTTGATAGTCGTTGATGGTTCCGATCCCGTGGGGCCAGCAAAAGGATTATTCACATCCGACTTTTATCGAAATTGTCAGAAGGCTTTGACAGCCCAAGGGCAGCTGGTGACTCAAGGTGAATCTCCTATGTTTCATCGGAATACATTTATTGAACTTAATAAGTGCCTCAAAGGAATTTTTGGAAAAACACAAGTTCATACTATGCTTTTCCATGCAACGACCTACCCCTCTGGCATGTGGTCATTAATGATTGGCTGTAAAGTGCCCACCGATCCAAAAAATGATTTTAATAAAACTCTTTGCAAGGAGTTCTGCGATTTAAATAAACTGAAGTATTATAATGAAGATATTCATTCTGCAGCTTTCAGTTTGCCTACTTTTGTAAAAGAATTAATTAGGGATTAAATGGCGAATGATTTGATCTTACTGTGTGCAATTAACTCAACTTACCAGCACACCGCTTTTGGTCTTCGCTACTTAAAAGCCAATTTAAATGAATTAAGTTCCCTTTGCGAAATAAAAGAATTCACTATTTCTCAAGATCCGAAAGATATTGCAGAAAAAATCTTGTTACAAAAACCAAAAATTTTGGGCTTCGGCGTTTATATTTGGAACACTCTTGAGATTTTGGAAACTATAAAAATTATTAAAAAAATGACCCCAGATATAGTCATCATTTTAGGGGGCCCCGAAATAAGCTATGAAACAGAAAACCAGGAACACTATAATTATTGTGACTATGTTATTCAAGGGGAAGGGGATCTTGCATTTTATTCCTTATGCAAAAATATTTTTGATTTTCAGAAACCACCTAGCAAAGTTATCCCAAGTTCCGTTCCTGAAATAAGTCAGATTCAATTGCCCTACGAGCTCTATTTAGAAGAAGATATTAAAAACCGTGTTATCTATGTTGAAGCCTCACGAGGTTGTCCTTATAAATGCGAGTATTGTTTATCCTCTCTAGATAAATCTGTTAGAAACTTTAACCTGGAAAATTTCTTAGATGCTATGGGCAAGTTAATGGAAAAAGGAGTTCGTGAGTACAAGTTCGTCGACAGGACCTTTAATTTAAGTCCTAAGATATCTCAAAGTATTTTATCCTTTTTTTTGCAGCATATTGAAAAGAACTTATTTTTACATTTTGAAATGGTTCCTGATCGGCTTCCTGACGAGCTCAAGGAATTAATTAAAAAATTTCCACCAGGAAGTCTTCAATTTGAAATCGGTATTCAAACATTAAATGAAGAAGTTGCAAAAAATGTAAGTCGAAAACAAAATAAAGAAAAAATAATTGATAATTTTAAATTCTTAAAAGAAGAAACCCATGTTCATACCCATGCTGATTTAATTGTGGGACTACCTGGAGAGTCCTTAGAAAGTTTCAAAATAGGTTTTGATCAATTAGTTGGGTTTTCTCCGGATGAAATTCAAGTGGGCATTTTGAAAAGGCTTAGAGGCGCGCCCCTTATCAGACATGATAAAGCCTTTCAAATGATTTATTCTGATAAAGCTCCCTATCAAATTTTACAAAATAATAAAATGAGTTATTTTGAAATTCAAAACATGACCAGGTTTTCAAAGCATTGGGATAGCGTCGCCAACTCAGGAAATTGGAAGGTTTTTCTCAATCAATTGATACATTATAGTGAAGTGCAGCAAGAAAGTATTTTTGATATTTTTTTTCTGTTTTCAAAATTTTTATCAAGGCGACATCAGAATCCTTTTGGGATTTCCCTTATTCATTTTGGTGAATCAATTCTTCTATATATGCTGAACGAATTAAATTGGTCCCAAGAGAAAAGTATTGAAATTATAGTGATGGATTACTGCTTTAATAAAAAAAGAGACCTTCCTCCATTTTTAAAATCAAAAGATGAGTGGAGACTTATGAGTTTTAAAATAATAGAAAGAAATAAACCGAGTGTCACATCAGAGCCAAAATCACAAATAGAAATTGAATTAAGTGACAAAATAAAATCTTTGAAAAAAAGGCAGATTCAACATTTGTAGTGATCTATAGTTAATTACAATCTAAATAAAAATTAATTTGATCGTAATCTGCGTGAACAAATGCATTTGTAGCTAATATATCTACACCAAGTATTGAAATAATTCCTCCATCAATGAGCAGACCTAAGAAAGTGACTGGATCAATGGTTCTTTGAACTGAATGATATTCCGATTTGCAGTTTTCAGCATGAACTTCAACAACGACTTTTCCTTTTTTAGGAATTTCAGCCATCAATGGGATTTTAGAATCAGAAGCTCCAAGGGGAACTTCGTTAATAAAAACTTTAGCTCCAGGCCGATCCACAGCAATTTTAATTTGATCAGTAGTTCCATTGATAATGGTCGCACAAGAGGAAAGCAGAACACTTGTTAAAATAATTATAAAGCGCCAATGTAAGAAATTACTTTTTATCATTTAGGCATCATACATAAATTGACTTATAGGTAAACTCTTTTTTATCCTACAAAGAATGAAAAAACAAAACCATCTAAGGAACCATCTAAAAATAAGTTCCCTTTTTATAAATATTTTTATGCCATTGTTTTTTTATGTTTTGCCTACATTGGCGTATCTAGTACCAAACGATACTGATTATAAAATCTTAAAAGAAGACAAATATCAGTATATTCTGCCTTCTGAACAACTCAGCAACTTCATTCAGATTAAAAGTTATAGTGATTTTATTACCCCTTTGTATGAACGGGAATTTGGTTGGATCATTGACGAAAAAACTTCTGTTGTTCTTGCCTCCAAATGGAATCAGATTCCCAATGCCTTTGCCATGTCCACGCCGAACAGTCTTACGGTATATTATTCTGGCGGAGTTGAATTTCTAGAAGGTAGCGCTTCTTCTTCATGGCTCTTTTTGCTCTCTACTCATGAAAGGGCTCATATCTACCAATTGAATGTGAAGCAAAGTCCAGCTAAACAAATGAAATACATTTTTGGAAATGATCCATTGGTATTTATCCCTTTCTTCCCCTGGCCGATTTTTATGACTCCAAACCAATTTTTGCCTACCTTTCTGGTGGAAGGAAATGCTGTTTTAAATGAATCGCGATTTCAAAATGGAGGACGTCTCTATAGCGGTGAAGCTCGAGCGACAGTTCTCAATCTTGTTTTAAATGACAAGGCGGATTTAAAATTCATCATGAATGACAATTTAAATTTCCCTTTCGGTTCTGAAAAATACTTAATTGGTGGGTATTTCCAAAATTTCTTATCAGGGAAATTTGGCATTCAAAAAGTGAATTCCTTTTTTAGTCAAAATGCCAATAGGTATTTAAATCCATTCTTATTAAAAACTAGTTTTGCTGAAACATTTTATCAATCCTATGAAAAGCTATATAATGAGTTCTTATTGGATATGAAAAGCTCCTATTCTTCTTTTAAGATAGCCAAAGGAAACAAAGTTGCCAGTTCGATCAAAGAAATTATTTTTAATAGATCAAAAGATGGTAAGAAGATTATTTTTACGACTCAAAAAGATGGAAAAAATAGAAATATCTTAAATATTATAGATGGCCAGGGATCTCCGTTGATCGAAAGATCTACCTTGCTTAAAAGTGGAAAAGTATTTGAAATTGCTGACAATGAATATCAGTCTGTAGGTAGTGACTATATTGATCGTACAAAATATTTATTTTCTCTTTTTGATGAACAACAAAAGTCAAATTCTCTATATGAAGGTAAATATGTTCATGACATGAAACAAGGACATGTCAGCTATTTTTTAATGGCTGACTCGATAGACACGGGGGAATTATATTTAGATAGTGAGTTTATTGCCAAGACAGAGTCTAAGTCTTTAATAGACCATGAAAATAACATTTACTATTTCAAACAGAATCAAAATAAAAGAGAGTTGTTTATAAATAAAACAAAACTTACGGAATTTGAGGGTTATTTTTCAATTTTACAAGATGTAGTAGATAAAAATGAAATTTATTTTACAGCCAATACCTCTAATGGTTCAGGACTGTATTGCTTTTGTCAGGGAAATATAAAAAAACTTCTTGATAGTGATAATATTTCCAGAGCCATCAAGCTAGATAAGGGCTTCCTTGTTAGCGCCATCGAACCTGACGGATACTCTGCGATTATCGTTGATAAGGGAATTGAAACTATTGAAAATCCCTATGTATACAAATATCTAACTTTAGTTGGAGCGCCAGGGACGGCTCTTTTGCCAAACTTAAATAGTTTAACAAATTCAGAAAGTGATTTTAAGAATTATTTCAGTCTTAGGGAACTCAGATTCCATCGTTTTGCCCCTTCACTATATTTCAATCAGGAAGAGTTTTTGTGGCTTAATAACTTTGGTTTTACAGATCCTTTGTTTTGGTCTTCGTTAGATTTTGGATTTTCTTTTTCTAACAATCAAAGCTTCAATTATATTAATTTTAATTATTCGCCTTACCTCGTTGAGTTTTTTACAAGCGCAACAAATGAAACTTGGAATTTTAACACCACTAAACTTGCTAAAGAATACCGAACTGATTCAAATTTTGATGTAGGAATTAATTATCCCATTTTTAAAAACAGTTTTCATGAGCTTTCCTCAGGACTTATTTTGCAGAATAGGAATCTAGGATTAGATTCTTACTTTAATCAGAAAGTTTTTTTAAACTATTCCTATCAAGAAAATTATTTGCTAAATTTTGGTCCATATCAGTATTTTAACTTCAGGCCCTCCATCTATAAAAAAAATGACTCTTTAATTCTTAATGTTTTAACAGAGTTTAGTTATTATCTTGGAAAAGATTTTTATCTTTCAGGAGGTCTTTCTTATTTAGAGGAAAAAGCGAGCACTCTCAAAAATAATTTAAATCAACTCTCAACGCCTAGGTTTAAAGATAGATTGAGTCTATTAAGTTTTTCTCCCTCATTGTTGATTGAAAAACTAGAACAACAGCAACTGATACTTAAAAAAGAAATCCCTTATTCTATTTATTATTATCGATTTCCGTTATCAGTCCGACGTGTGGCCCCGTACGTTGGGTTCCAAGATAACAAGTTTTATGATTTAGATGCTGCTTTTTTAAAAGAACGATTGACCTTTGCCAACATTGGAATAGAGGCAGAGTTGCTCCTATTCCACCGAATTCCAATCAGGATTAATATTCTAAATTCAGAAATCTATTCAAAAAATCAGAAGGAAAATTTTACCCAGCTTCAACTTGAAAAAGTATTTTAGATCAGTAGCCCTATCAAGAGCTAAATAAAAACTTCTTTTTAAATCTGAGTGCAATTTTCAATTTTATTTTTATTTGAAATGATGACCTTATTGAGATTTTTAATCCAAGCTTCATTATTTTCGTCTTTTGAATTTATTAAATTAAATTCATTTTTTGTAAGCAGTTTAAATTCGCTAACGGCTTGATTGTTGGAACAACCATAGAGAACCGCTAAAGTCTCTAATTTTTCCCCTGAACCCATCGCCATGTCATTTAAGATTTCTTGACGGTTTACTTCAACATAGTTTTCAATCATTTTGTCATTTGAAACAATTCCACTCGATGAACAGTTAGAGGTTCCTGATGTGATCCCGAGGGGTTGTGAAAAAAAAGAGGAGTTTGTCGTCATCGCAATTAATTGTAATCCTTTAGAGTTTTTACTAATGATGACACTTCCAAGTCCACAACCAGCATCACCACTTGCAAGAGCTATTGTTGAAAATCCCGACAAAAGTACAGTTAATATGAAGTTTCTCATGATATATTATCCTCCTTGATAATTATTAAAATTAATCTAACATCTTACTTGCAACTTTTAATCTTAATTTTAAATAACTGAACCAAAGGAGTGTTTGTGTTTAAGAAGTTTTTTTTCTCACTGAGTGTAATCTGTTTTTCGTTTTGTTACTCAAATGCCAAATCTGATCCCAAGAAAGATTCTTCAGAATCTTTTAAAGTGGATGTTTCATCGAGTACTGCCACATGGGTTGGGTTTAAAAAAATTGGAGATAAACACACAGGAAAAGTCTCGTTAAAAAATGGAACTGCCGACTTTAAAGATGGAAAACTCGTCAGTGGCGAGTTCGTATTTGATATGAGTTCTATAATGAATGAGGACTTGAAAGATAAGCCAGACTATCAAACTAAGCTTACAAAACATTTAAAAAGTGATGATTTTTTTAATATTGAAAAATTTCCAGAGTCAAAGTTTTTAATCACATCAGTAAAAGAAAAAGATGGTCAGCCTTGGGTTATTGGAAAATTGACCATGATTGGCAAAACTGAAACCTTAGAGTTCCCTGCAAAAATAGTGATCAAGGACGGTGTCGCCACTGGAACTGGAACGATGAAGGTCGACAGAACAAAGTGGGGTTTAACTTATGGATCTGGAAACTTTTTTAAAGAACTTGTCGCAGATAAAGTTATTGAGGATAAATTTGAAATATCTGTTAATTTGGTAGCTAAAAAGGCCACTTCTCCCAAGTGAACTTAATTTTTTCTTAATTTTTTCGATATCTGAGCAAAGTGGCTTTGTCTCCTTTGCTCAGTTTTTCTGTAGAAGCTGTCCAAGCTGCTGGATGAATTTTTTTTGCCTTTCGAATTAAATAGGGGAACACTTTTTCAGGATAAAGGTTGTAGGATTCCCTAAGACACCAACCGACTCCTTTTTGAACATAATAATCTTCATCAGCAAGCAAATTTTCAATCATGGGAGTGATAGCACTCCAAGAAAGTGGTTTTTTCCTGGATCGCGAGTAATATAAGATACCAACAATAGATTGCCTGCGTTCCCAAGGATTCGAAGAACTATTCCATTTTTTATAGAAACGAATTAAGGATTTATCCTCATCAAGCATCTGGGCAAATTGATTGCTTAACTCATCAGAATGGGCCCAATTATCAATTTTATTTAACCAAGAAAACAACAGTTTTTTATTTTTGACTTTTTCTTTCGCAGTTAATGTGGCGGCGAAATATAACGAGAGAAGCATCACTTCAAAATATCTGCTATTTTTCCAAATATAATCAAAAATTTTTAAGACTTGAGAGTGAGTAAAAACCTCACTCCGTTGGGTCTTCTTTTCAATTTTTCTAGTATTTGGATGATAAAAAGAAAAGCCCTGATTAAAAGCTTTTCTTACCTCTGGTATTTTAATATCCAAAAATTCTAATCGAGATTTTCCTCCGCCAACATAATTTTTTGCTTTCCACTTCTCTGGCTTATCAACAGAAGAGATACTTCTTATAACCCTTTCCGCTTCAAGCAAATATTTTTCCATCTAATTTGTTTCCAGACAAATTAGTGTAGTTGTTTTTTAAATTTCATTAAAAAATTTTCTTGAAGATTTAAAAACTCAACCGGAAAATTTTCGAGTTTAGTAAAGAACTCTTTGTGAGATTCTAATTCTTTTTCCCATTTTGTGGGATCTAACTTTAATAATTTTTCAAACTTTTCTTTTTCAAAAGTGGATCCTGTCCAGTCAATTTCCTCATAGGTTGGTCGAGTTCCTAATTCAGTTTTAATCCCAGGAACCTCTTGATTTACTCGTTGAAACATCCATTTTAAAATTCGCATGTTTTCACCAAACCCAGGCCACATGAACTTTCCGTTTTCATCCTTATTAAACCAATTAACAATAAAAATTGGTGGGACCTTGGCGGCTCTTTGTTCCATTTTCAACCAATGCTTGAAGTACTCACCAACATGGTATCCACAAAAAGGCAACATCGCCATGGGGTCACGTCGAACGACACCTACTTGGCCTGTAGCTGCAGCCGTGGTTTCTGAACCAATAGTGGCACCGAAATAAACTCCATCCACCCAGTTATTTGCTTGCATAACCAAGGGAATCGTATCGGCTCTTCTTCCACCGAAAATAATTCCACTGATTGGAACACCTGCTGGGTTTTCCCAATTAACATCAGCAGAAGGACATTGCGAGGCGGGCACAGTGAACCTAGAGTTTGGATGAGAGGAAAGTCTTCCGCAATCTGGGGTCCATTCTTTTCCTTGCCAGTCAGTCAATTTAGCAGGAGGAGTATCTGTCAAACCTTCCCACCAAACATCTCCATCTTCAGTTAAAGCCACATTCGTGAAGATCGTATTTTTAGCAATAGTGTAAATGGCGTTGGGGTTCGTTTTCAAGCTTGTCCCTGGCGCGACTCCAAAGAAACCTGCTTCTGGATTAATGGCTCTGAAGGAGCCATCTTTATCCACTTTAATCCAAGCTATATCATCGCCTACGGTAGTGATTTTCCAGTTTTCAAATCCTTTTGGTGGAATAAGCATTGCAAAATTAGTTTTTCCACATGCGCTTGGGAAGGCTCCGGCAAAATATTTCTTTTCACGTTGTGGAGACTCCAATCCAAGAATCAGCATGTGTTCCGCTAACCAGCCTTCTTGTTTTCCTTTGTAGGAAGCAATTCTTAAAGCAAAACATTTTTTTCCAAGTAAGGCGTTACCACCATATCCGCTTCCAAAAGACCAAATTTGTGAGTCTTGAGGAAAATGCACAATATATTTATTTTCATTATTGCAAGGCCATTTGGAATCTTGCTGGCCTTTTTCTAAAGGGACTCCAACGCTATGAACACTTTTTACATAATCAGAACTATTTCCAAGAGCAGCTAGTGCCTTAGCTCCCATACGAGTCATGATTTTCATATTGATAACAACATAGGGAGAATCTGTAATCTCAATTCCAAATTTTGAATAAGAAGAGCCCAAAGGTCCCATGCAAAAAGGAATCACGTACATCGTTCTTCCCTTCATGCAACCGGTAAACAATGATTTTAATTTTGGCTTCATTTCTTTTGGGTCAACCCAGTTATTTGTAGGACCTGCTTCTTCTTTTTTTTCTAAACAGGTTAAGGTGCGATCTTCAACTCGGGCAACATCTGAGGGGTCAGACCATGCTAAATAACTATTTGGTCTTTTTTCTGGATTTAATTTTATCAAGGTTTTTGCTTCAACTAAAAGGTTAATTAAACTTTGGTTTTCTTCTTCTGATCCGGTACACCAATGTACTTTATCAGGTTGGCATAAACTAGAGACTTCAGAGACCCATTGGATCAGCTCTTGATTTTCTGTCATATTTTGTTCTTGTGAATTTTGACTAGCCATTTGTTCTCCCTTTTTATATATAGTATGCGTTTCTTATGTCCTATTTCACATTAAAACTCAAAATAATAATGAACTCTAATTTTTAAAATTCTTCAGATACTTTTTGTAAAATAATTACTCTGTTTTGCAAAAAATATTGAAATAAGCTCCAGATTGATTCGATACTCCCAATTCAAATGGTTTATTATCTTTTGAATTGTATGTTTGAGAATTATTGTATGGATCTGGATTTGTTTGATCTTTTACTGCAAATCGAGTTGTAACTCCATTTGCAGTTTTTTCAAAAACCACTTTGAATTTTAAATTAAATGTAGCTCCTATTTTCAAAGCGTCCTTGATCGCATCCAAGCCAAAAATATGTTCAATTTTGCTAAGTCCTGGCTCTTTATTCATGCTAATAATTAAACTGTTTCCCGCTGAGTTCGCTTGAATGCCCGAATCTGAGTGATGGCCCATAATGGGGCTAAAATACGAACCATTAGAAGATTTTATTTGGGCCGAACAATTTAACACCTTTCCTGCCTGGGAAAAACTGGATGCAAGTAACATGATTAAAACTAACGTACTTTTTTTCATTTGAGCCTCATTATATTAGTTAAGGTTTAGTTAAACGCTAAGGCAAAGGGCCTTAGGTTGAAACAATTGTAGATTCCTATTACCCATGCAAAAAAATAATTCTGCGAAAATGATACCTTGATTACCTTGGATCTATTGCTGTTTCAGGATAAATTACGTATGAACTGTTTACATTAAGCCCTTTTTTGTGGTCAGCAATACTTAAGAGCCCGCCGTCATCTTTTTTTGAGGCTTTTTAAGTGAACCAGTTGCAAATTTAATGGTTCTTGACCGAATATCGATTAAATTTTCTTAATAAAATTGATATGCGTCTTATTCTAAGATGCTGTTATTTTTGCTTTAATTAAGTAATATCAAATAGTTATTAGAAAGTGCCCTCAATTTTTTTTGTTAGTTTTCAATCTAGAAAAACGGTTTCAAATGTAAATTTTTCCCCTGTTCATATTGAATTTCCTTGTTTATTGATAATTTTAAGGTATAAATTATTGCAAGTTTTGAAGTCTTATTCTTGAGCCTTAACATTTCCGTGTTGCCTCTTTAATAGGCCGCAGAAATTAAAACAATTAAAAGAACCAATAAGGAGGCTCTTTATGAACAATAAACTATACGTAGGACAACTATCTTTCTCAGTTGATTCGAATACTCTTGGAGACTTTTTTTCTTCAGTAGGACAAGTAACATCTGCAAAGGTGATTACTGACCGTGATACTGGAAGATCTAAAGGTTTCGGTTTTGTAGAAATGTCTACAGAAGCAGAAGCACAAAAAGCTATCAGCGAATTAAATGGACAAGAAATTAGCGGAAGAGCAATCAATGTTTCTATTGCTAAACCACAAGAAGATAGAAAATCTGGTGGCGGCGGTAGAGGTGGATTTGGCGGCGGCGGCAGAAGTGGCGGCGGCGGCGGATCTCGAAGAAGCTACTAGTACGTTGTTACTATTTAAGTAAAAATTTAAATAATTTTATTCTTAAATTATTGTAAATAAATGTTTTGGAACCCAAGGTGTAAATCTTGGGTTTTTTGTTTTTTATCTTAGCTTGTCAATTCATTCATGTTTCACATCAAAAGCCTGGACAGACTCTTTCCTGAAGAGCAGCATAATGTTTGGCTACAAATTCCTGGTTAAGTTCAACTAAATTTTTTACCAAGGAGGTTATTATGAAAAATGTTATTTCAATTGGGATCAAGGAAGAAGACCGGCTTAAATTATCTGAAGGTCTTTCAAAACTGCTTGCTGATTCGTACACTCTTTATTTGAAAACTCATAATTTTCATTGGAATGTTAAGGGGCCAATGTTTCAAACTCTTCACTTAATGTTTGAAGCACAATATACTGAATTAGCAACAGCAGTGGATTTGATTGCAGAAAGAATTCGAGCTCTTGGGTATCCAGCTCCGGGAAGCTATCTCCAGTTTTCAAAACTCACTTCCATAAAGGAAAGCGACACCGTCCCTGCTGCCAGAGAAATGATTCAGCAACTTGTTGAAGGGCAAGAATCTGTAGCAAGGACAGCGCGCTCTATGTTACCGCTAGTGGAGGCTTGTCATGACGAAGTCACTTCTGGCTTACTTGCTGATCGGATGGAAATTCATGAAAAGACAGCCTGGATGTTAAGAACTCTTTTAGAAGAATAGAAACATTAAATGTCCTCTTTGTATATAGCTGCGAAGGGGACTTAGGAAGCGTTTAAAAAGTTTCTTACTTGTAAAGTGATTCTAATTGGAGCAGTTTTTTCTTGATGTGTATTCCACCAGTGTAGCCACCTATTGAACCATCAGCGGCAATAACTCGATGACAGGGAATAATGATACATATTGGATTTTTTCCATTAGCTGTTCCAACCGCGCGGTAGGCATTTTTATGATTTATTTTTTCAGCAATATCTTTGTAGGAGCGAGTTGATCCGTAAGGAATTTTTTTTAATTCCATCCAGACTTTTTTTGAGAATTCTGCACTTTCAATGTCCATTGGAAGAGTGAATTTTTGTCTTTTTCCAGAAAAGTATTCTTTGAGTTGTAGAACGGTGGTTCTTAAAATAAGGCTGGCCTTTTCCCTTCCTTGAAGGGACTTAGCGAAAGGAACATCCTGTTCATTAAAATAGATACCCGTGATTCCTTTTGGAGATGCAACAATAAAAAGTTTGCCAATAACCGTATTTAATTTCCATTGTTTTTTCATTATTGCAATCCTTTTTGATAATTTAAATTAGCAGAACTGACTTTACCATGAACGTCTTTTTCAATAAGAAGATCACCCAGGTTTGAAAAAATAACTAATTTAAAAAAAACCGATGAACTTGATTTCATATTGTTGAGAATAGTTATTATTTTTCTTGATTAGTCCATACAATTAATAAAAAATGAAGTCGAATCAATTCGTCTTCTAGTTTATTTCAATAAGGGATATCTTCAATGAAAAATGTCATAATCAATCTGAAAATTTTAATTTTTAGCGCCTGTTCCATTATGTTCAGCTCTATTGTCTTTTCTCAGCAAGAACCTTCAAGTTTTTCAGAAAAAGATCCGGCTATTTCTAAGCCAGCTCCAACGAAAAAACGTGTAGGGCAGATTAATCCGGATGAAAAAGATAAATTTAGAACTCGATTTGAAGCTAAGGACTCACGATATTTTTCTTTCGGCCCTGGCTTTGGGACCAATCTAAATAATTCCCAAATACTTTATTCACTTACAGGAGGCTATGAATGGGAAGTTGGATCTCAGGGCGCTCTCATTACAGAACTTTTTGCAACGTTTGGAGAAGGAACACTGTTGGGGGATGCCTCTCTTGGTGGAAAGTTTTTCTTTTCTGATGAAGACATTTCTCCCTTTGTTAAAGGAACCTTTGGTGCGGGGGTTGCGACAGTAAAAGACGTAGAAACTATTTCTGGATTTTCAGGAAAGGTCAGTATTGGCATGACTTTCTTTAGAACATCAACAAAGCATATGGAAATTGCGGCCAATTATGCTAGTATTTTTAAGTCTTCAAAAGAAGGAACTCCCGGAGTTTTTAGTTTATCCTTAGGCCTTTTATATTGAAGAAACTTGATCTCTTTAATTATATTATTTTAATTTTTTGACCTCTTAAGGAAGTTTTTTCGCTAAATGAAAACGTATAAAAATCAAAATTTCATTTTCATTAAAATCATATTCTACTTAGTGATTTTGATTTTTACTATCTACGCAATGCAATGCTCAAAAAGTTCAAATTTTTCTGATAAAATTAACATTTTTTTCAACTCCGACCGTCATTCATCGAAATAAAAGAATTGAATTTTCGATTAGATGATTTGACTGGCCAGATTTAAAACTTAATCCAACCAGTCCCTCAAAAAAATTAAATCCAATCAAGAGAATCTATTTTCTAAATTTCGATTTTGTTGTTTTATTAGCCCACTACGAGGTCGATTTTCCTCCACTGTGTTTGCGCCTGTCACATATGTCACTAACTGGTTAACCATGAATTGATTTTCTTCAACCAAAGCCTCCATTATATGTCTCATACTTAAAAACGCAATCGGAGCGTCTCCTTGAAGCACAGGCAAGTGACGAATTTTCATTTTAACCATGACCGCCATACATTCTTCCAATAGATAGTCAGTAGTTACAAAAACAACCTTATGGCTCATGAAATCCTTCAATTTTGCATTCGGTTCTACAATCGCTCGGTTTAAAGTGTATGCCCGCGCGAAGTCTCTTTCTGAAAAAACTCCAACGACTGCAGCCTTATCCATGACCAGCGAAGCCCCGATATCAGATTTTTCTAAAAGTGCCAGCGCCTCATCGACTGATGCGTTCACGTCAATCAAAGGTGGATGGCCGAAGTCTCTTTGTTTCATTAAATCAGATACTGTTCTCTTCATAAAAGTCCTCCTTCTGTTTCGATTTTCTTGTTTGTAGAAGTTTTCGTTCTAAATTTCTATTTTTTATCCTTCTCTTATCACCGAAGCGGTTAAGCCGCTCTAGAGCGTGAACAGAGACATCCCCCAACGCTTTGTATAGACTCGTTGCCGACTTTTCCAAAACAACTCCACCATATTTTTTTCCAGTAATTATCAGCTTCACCTTAAACAAATCCGGACCTGGCTTGAATTGCGAGTTATCCATGCGCAAGGTGAAAATGAGTTTGTGCTCCTCAAGATCTGGAAATCTATCCTTTATTGCTTGGATACGATCATGAACCGCTTCTTTCGCAAGTTCAGATTCATCAAGGTCTTTAAAAATAATTCGGATCATATAGCACTCCTTTCAATTTTCTGATTGTGATTTAAATCAACGGTATATAATTTTGACAGCTCAGAATCAGGACGTTCTAGAATTGCCAAAATTGGTCTGCCTTTTGGAATCTCTTCGCGTGATGCAACCACCACCTCTCCACCTTGAATCAAAACCTCCTGAGCCAGATCATCAAGTATATCATCATCCTCATGATTAAGATGGGCTGGATGAATAAAAAGCTCGCCAGATTTTTTATCGATTTTTCCAAAGATTTTGATTCCGTCAGCAATTATTAGTTTTCTTACTTTTCCTTTTATTGCGGCTTTCGCGATTTGAAATATATTCTTATTTGCCAAGTTCAAATCTTCAGCTTGATAAAATTCCATAAGACCCTGCTCAAGATCTTTTTTTGCATCCTTCATTAAGGAAGATCTAATTTCAGAGCAAATTTCTGATGCTCTTTCCTGGTTAAAATAAGGCCAAATCGGTTGATTTCTTGTATTTTGGTAACAGCAGCTCTTAAGGAAAACACTGGTCAATTTCTTTTGGCCAGCCACAAAAAGAGGCGGCTTTAAATCCTTTGTTAAACTGAATAGCCATTCGTTCAGCCATTCTATGGTCTGGCTATACTTCAGACCATTCAATCGGCGTTTCTTTAGGTCATCGTATGTATCTGGGTCAGTGGAATTCTGAAGTATCGTAGGAAAAATGATTGTGTCTAGCAAATTGAAGCTGTTTTGGTTACCGTAATATAGGCTTGCCGAACCCTCGGAAATTCCCAAAAATAAAAATTCTCGGTCAACCTGTATCCATCTCAGGAGGGGCTTTACATGAAAGCTTGTTGCGATCACGCAAGTTTTTTCGACAGGAACAGGAAGACCGAGAATTCGAAATGAATTTTCATTCCTAAAAAGGCCGACATTGCCTTTTAAGGTTTTAAGCAATTTGGTATCCTCGATAGCATTATGAATTGGCTCAACAAAACTCACCATAGCATCCTGATTCATTACAGGTGCCAAATACTCATAGGCAGCTTCTAAAGTTTCGCGAAGCTGCCGTCTTAAATGAAAAATATTTTGGTCGTTGGTAAGATAGGCCGTTAAGTGTTGTTCGTCTTTTGATTCAATCAGGGGTTTAAGTATACTCATTTTTGAAGCAAGCATATGTCCTCCTTAATTACTGAGTTGAGAGGAATTCCCAACTCATATGACTCTACGGAATTTTTATGAATTGTTAAAATAGATAAATAATATGTGTACTATTGTTTAATACTATATATTAAATATGATCATAATTTTAGCTGACATTGGATTGCCCAATAAGGACTCGTTGGTATCTCTCGTCTTGAATTGAATCGTTTAAATGTATACATAGCAATATATTTATCGATTTGAACGATGTTATAAAATGATAGATAGTCATATAAAAATATATAAAGGAGAATTTGAATCATGATACTTTTCCCGTTTGCTGACTATTGGTGGTTTTATGCAGGATTCACCCTGTTTGTTTTGTTATTGCTTGCTCTGGACCTTGGGGTGTTTCATAAAAAAGCACATGAAGTCTCTCTCAAAGAATCTTCTATTTGGACGACCATTTGGATTAGCCTTGCCCTGTTTTTTAACTACCTGTTCTATTTGTATGCGCAATGGCGATTTTCAACAGATGAGAAATACCTTTCTATTGCAGGTTTTAACCCTGAAGCACAGGCGAAGTCGACAGCTCTTGAATTTCTAACCGGCTTTGTGATCGAAAAATCCCTTGCTGTTGATAACATCTTTATTTTTGCAGTTGTTTTTGGTTATTTTGCAATTCCCAAGATGTATCAACACCGAGTTTTATTTTGGGGAGTTCTCGGCGCACTCATATTTAGGGCAATTTTTATTGGTATGGGGTCCCTTTTGATGCAATACGAATGGGTTGTCATTTTCTTTGGTGTATTGCTTATCGCAACTGGCATTAAAATGTACTTCGCCGGTACGGAACAAAAAAATCTTGATGAAAGTATTATCGTTCGTGGCCTCAAAAAAATCTTTCGTATTCATCCAAAAATTGAAGGCCAAAAGTTTTTCCATAGAATAAATGGACTAATCTATGTAACGCCGTTGTTCTTGGCTTTGGTATTTTTAGAGCTGACAGACATAATCTTTGCGGTGGACTCTGTGCCGGCAATTTATGCGATAACTAAAGAACCCTTGATTGTTTTCACATCAAATATATTTGCGATACTCGGTCTACGATCCATGTACTTTATGTTAGCCGGAGTTATGGATAAATTTATTTATATCAAATATGGTTTGGCCTCAGTTTTAGTATTTGTAGGAAGCAAAATGGTTTATTTAAATAAAGCTTTTGGTGGGAAATTTCCGATCAGTTGGTCGCTTGGAATCATTGCCACTTTGATTGGAACTTCGATTGTCATTTCAATTTTGGTGGATATGAAGAGAAAGAAGTTTAGCATTAAAAATAGTTTAATACTTTCAAAACAAAATGAAGGGAGCCTTTTATGAAAATCGCGAAAAGAGTATTTCTTTTTTTAGCTGTTAACATTTTGATTATTGCAACAATGTCGGTAATCTTTTCAATCCTCGGCATCCAGCCTTACCTAGATGCTAAAGGTATAAACTACCAATACTTGATGATCTTCTGCGTGTTTTGGGGGTTTGGCGGAGCATTTATCTCACTCTCCTTGTCGCGCATAATGGCTAAATGGATGATGGGGGTAAAAATAATTGATCCTCAAAATGCTTCTTCTGAAATGCTAAGCCTTATCAATCGTGTTCATGGATTTGCTCGCAAGGCCGGTCTCGAAAAAATGCCTGAGGTTGGATATTATGAGTCAGATGATTTGAACGCATTTGCAACTGGGCCCTCAAAAAGAAGATCCCTAGTAGCCGTCTCGACTGGGCTTTTGCGTAAGATGAGTCAAGACGAGGTTGACGGAGTCTTGGCACATGAAGTGGCCCATATAGCAAACGGTGATATGGTCACAATGACGCTTATTCAAGGTGTTGTGAATGCCTTCGTGATGTTCTTGGCAAGAGTAGCTGGTTTCTTTGCAAGTCAGTTTGTTGATGAAGAAAAGCGCCCTATGGTTCAGTTTGGAATCGTCATTGCGTTTGAATTATTATTTGGAATGCTAGGATTGATTGTTGTTTCTTCATTTTCAAGACGTCGCGAGTATCGTGCTGATGCTGGGGGCGCAATGCTTTCAACCAAAAGCAATATGATCGCTGCACTTGAGCACCTGAAAGCGAACACCCAAATATCCCAGGATGAGAACCAGGCAGCCATTGCGAGTCTGAAAATTTCTGGTAAATCCGGTGGTATTCTAAAATTGTTTTCAACCCATCCAGATTTAGATGATCGTATTGCACGGCTAAGGACTCAGTCCACTTTGGAAAGATTCAAACGCGGAGGTATACAATATGGTTAAAAAGATACCTTTATGAACCAGGATTGGCGCCAAAGCGGCTTTTACAAACTGCGCCCGCACATTTGAAGAATCGGTTTGCAAACTTAAATCTGCAACATCAGAAGCATAAGCAAAACCCCTGCGCGCTGAGTAGCAGTTCTGCAGCTTTTGCAAGTTTTTCTGATTTTTGCTCCTTTGTAACTCGATCTAAAACTTAGCTTTGCTGTTTGATCAGGACAAGAAAATTAATGGATCGATTAGCCGAACCGAAGAAGTTATCAAGTATTTTTTGCCGATAAACTATCGAGTCTTTATCCGTGATTTCAATTTGCATGAGGATAGCGAGACAGAAAGATCGCCTTCATTGCGAAGGATTTGGTTCCAGATTTTCGCGGAGCAATCGCTTAGGCCTGCTAGAAGGGGATTGTGCCCGGCTTCCAAAACTTCAACAAGAAGTTGTTGGGAATTATTTTGACGATTGAAATGTCGATGGGCCATCCAAACAGGGGTTGCGGGATCGTTTTCGCCGACGAAGTAATAGATCGGAACATTCATTTGCCATTTACTCGATTGATAAGGTGTTTTGGGAACCCCTGCGCATTTATCAACTTCATCTAGGTGCCACACAAGCTCTCCACTATCCAAACGAAGAGTGGAACTGTATGGGTAAATTTCAGCACAAGCTACTGTATTGAAGACATTTTGAAAGTCTTCGGGAGAGGGAGCGGAAGCAGCCTGGACGGTCTCTTTCAAGATATTCATCGTGGCGGGATTGTCCAAAAATGATAAGAGTAAAGGAATTGGATTATCCTGGTGTGCACTCCGTCCAAAATACAAAAATTGGACTATCCATGCGCTCCACTCTTCGGAAGTCAATCCCAACGGCAACGGAGACTGGCTTAATTTTGATGGCGTCCCGTTTCTGGTAGAAACTTTTTAGAAATACTCCAGAATGATTTTTTATTTTTATTTTCTAAGCTGCATACAAGTCAAGTTCTAGTTGTTGAATCATGTCTACTTTTTCAAGTTTAA
>JAFLCC010000023.1 GCA_017302835.1 Deltaproteobacteria bacterium
TTAAACTTGAAAAAGTAGACATGATTCAACAACTAGAACTTGACTTGTATGCAGCTTAGAAAATAAAAATAAAAAATCATTCTGGAGTATTTCTAAAAAGTTTCTACCAGAAACGGGACGCCATCAAGGGGAAGTCTTAGGAAAATATGCATTCGATGTTTTGACTACGGTTGGTACATTTGGGGGCGGAGCTACAGTCACACTCACAGCCAAGGGAACAAAAGTCGCCGATGTCATTTCCGATGTGGGGCGACTCAGTAGATTGGTTCCCAAAAGCGCGCAGGCTCAGCTTGGGGAATCTTTAAAACCCATTGTTTCTATTATTAGGCAGTCGTCCCCCGGTTTCAAATCGGGATTAAATGCCATTTCTAAATCCGATGGGAATTTAGGTAAAGAGTATGCCAAAGCCTATGTGAAATATTCTAAGGGCGGCCATACTCAACAAGCTAAATACATTGAAAAGCTAGTGGGTGCGCCCAAGCATACGCCCACGCCAGAGTTGCTCAACACAGCTGTAAGTAAGCATTTGGATATTTCTCAAAGAATCGATTCCGTAGTTCCCAAAAAATTTGAAGATCAAGTGACTCGAGGAATTCGCAAACAAATAGATTTGGGTGGCGGTAAGAAAATTAACACAAAGTCTGAGGATGTTTTCTCTATTCATCCCTCACAAAAAACAGCAGATCATCGGTACTCCATTGGTGGGCCAGAGGGGAACTCTGCTTTGTATGCCACCATAGGAAAGGATTCTAAAACTTTAGACTTAATTAAAAGCGAGACTAAGGTGGGCTCGTTGAATGAACTACATTTAGAGACTCGGGTGATTCCTTTGGAACGAGTTCTAGATTTAACGGATTCTGAAGTGTTACGAAAACTAAATATAAACGCGGGTGATCTGATCGAAGACTCTTATTTGCAGACCCAAGTGATTGGCGATGTGGCGCGCTCGAAAGGATTTCAGGGTATAATCTTTCCATCGGCGCAAGGGTCTGGAATAAATTTGATGTGGTTTAATTGAATTTGAAATAGACTAATATGGAAAAGTCGAGGACGGACTAAAAATAGCATGGAATAATATTCGTAATTTGGAGAGATCGAAACGCAATAGAATTTAAATTCTACTTTATGGAAACTAATATGATTAAAAACAATTCGGATTTCAGAATAAAATTTCAAGATTACATGAAACTAGAGGCATTAGATAAGCCCCAAGAATTAATGACTGATATATTTGATTACATAGCCGGAAAAACAAGAAACGTAGAGAGTTTGTTCAAAGAGGATTTAAGCAAAGAAGTTAATTTTGAAAGTGTGCTATTTCTCAGAAAATTGTCACGATTCATTGCCTTTGATAAAGCCCTGAGTCCCAAATACGCCGAAAATGTGAAAGAATTTTTTGCTTATTCTGAAAATGTTTTCTATTTAGCTATAGATTTTAAGTTATCACTGAGCTACTTGAAGGGTCTAGAGACCCAGGCCTGGCAGTCGTTAAAAGAAGCTTGGGACAATCCTCCCATGAATCGCTCTCAATTTTATTATCGCAATCAAGAATTAATTGAATCCATTAAGGCCCTCACCCGTGAACTCTACGACGATCCCGTTCTGGGCCCTAAGTTGCTAGCTAAGTACGAGACTTTGTAACTCCTCCGCCCCTCCGCCACTGTTTTGTTCTTTGATTTGCTGAGCTCCCGTCTGTGAGCTTGCACTACGAAGCGGGATGATGTCGGGTACCGGTCACACACAAAAATTTCGCCAAGGATCATTATTCAAAACTTACTGGAAGCATGCTTTAAACTATGGTTGGTGGCCTTTTATAAGCTATTAGGAAATATGTGTACACGTTGAAGTACTCATGTTATATTGGTTATTAAGGAGGTTTTTATGGAATCAACGTCTCCAAGAACATTTAGGGCTAACTTAAAAGAATATATGGATATGGCTGATGAAAAGCCCATACGTATTCAAAAGCGTGAAGGTAATGCCTGCGTTTTAATGTCTGAGGAATACTACGAAGGGTTATTGAATGAGATTTCTTCGCTACAAAAAAGCTTGCTCTCTGCCAACCAAGCTTTAAGAGGTGAAATCATCGAATATAAAATTGGCGATAAAGATCGTTTGAAAAGATTTAAAAAATGAAGATTGTTAAGACCCAGCAATTTGAAGATGATCGACTCCACATTGAAGATCATATTTATAATTCAAATGAGTATGATATTAAATTTGTCGATAAATTTATAGATGAGCTAGACGCTGCTGTTCAGTGGGTTCATTCAAATGCAACGACTCCGAAAGAAGATGAAATGGGTGACCGGTCATGGCCGTTTTATCGAGATCATCGTGGTTGGTTTCGATATCGGTTAAAATATTTGTGTATCGAAAATTCAATACCGCGATCTATTTTATTAAAGAGAATTATTGATAAAAAGGAACAAAACCTTGATATCTATCCCAGTCATAAACTGGATACCTATTCTGCGGATGACGATGAATAACACGAAAAAAATGACATCTTGTTTACGAGATTAAGTGTTTAATCTTTGAATCTCAATACTTAAGTCTTGGTGTTGTGTAAATATTTGTAGCGAAAATCCGATAATCACAATGTGATTTTAATAGCCTTAATTATATTTTTTTCTAGTTATGCTGAAGCGATTGACGGCAATAGTTGTGATGCCCGCTCGCCCGTTCACTATTTTTCAAATTCGATGGAAGATATTATTAAATCCTATGAGTCTTTAACTTTTAAAACGGATCCAAAAAAGTTTTGTGATAATGGAATGCTCAGAAGATTTTTGGAAGCCAATACAAAAAATAAAGATGAAATTGCAAATATGTCGGACGCACAAGTAATTCAAAAAGCCAACGAGCTGGCAAATAAAGACGGTGGCGGTGGAGGCTTCATGTCCTTGCCGATTCAGAAGTACGCTGAAGAAGTTGTAAAAGGTGGAATACTTCTTGTAAATAATAATGGAGTTTTTTCGAATTTTGACTCAAATAAAAAAACGCTAAATCAGATTATTGATGAAGCTCAAATTACAATAAATTCAGATCCCTGCATTCATCCTAAACATGATGGTGCAAATTTAAAACTTTTCGTCGATAAATCAGGTGTGAAGCCTTATGATGATAATTTTATTATCTCTGCTGCAGAAAAGATGGGACCAACTGTTTTATGCGCAGAGCTTGTGTCTATACTTAAATCAACGTCTTGCGGAAGGTCATTTAATAATGTAGTTGATAGCCTGAAGCAAAGAGGTTCACCGCCGCTCACCTCCATGCCTAAGCTTCTTGATAGTATAGTAAACTCTGGAAAATTTGATAGTGGTTTGAAAGTAGCAGCTAACAAATTGATTGCAAAAATTAAAAATCCAAATCAGATCCAGTCCGACATCTTCACAGATTTAAAAGAATCATTTATTCAGTCAGGTAGTAACCCCAGTGATGCTGAAGATATGGCATTTAAAACACTCGGAATGATAGGAACTGCTGGTGCAGCGCTCAATATAAGATTGAATAAAATTGAATTTCAAGGAAATCGGTGGCCAACCGTGACGGCTCTTTCGACTATTTCCGCACTTATTCCTTTATTAGATTTTTATTCATCAAAAAATGGAGGAAAAATTTACAGTTTCCCAAATAATGTTGAAGTTAAATGTAATACATCAAAGTCATACCACTTTTGGATGGCTGCATACTTAGCTAGAGTAGAAGTTCAAAGTGGACAAGCTCCGGAGATAGCAGCTGCAGCCGCGTTTTCTTCTAGCAAAATTTATCATGTAGTTGGAAATTTAACTAACCGTTGGGGTGCTGGGGCATTTTTCTCACACAGACCTTTTTCTCCGGCAACAAACATTGTGCGAGCCGACCTGTCCTATGCAAGTGCTGGAGCTATTTTTGGAGCGGGTGCACAACAAGGTATTGATATCGACGAGGGTATTACTATGTTAATGAATAAAAGCTCAATTTTGCCAAGGCTAACAAAAGAAGAAATCTTAAATGAGGTTAAGCCAACTAATTTTTTTGGATATGGCCGTTTTAAAAAAATCTTTGCCCCAAATGAGGTGTTTCAGTCTCAAATAGCAAACAAAACCTTTAAAAAAATAGAAAAGTTTGATCAACTCCGGCCAGATGAAAAACTTTCTATTTGTAAATGACTAATCTTATCTATGATTTCAATATTCTGGTGTTAGTCAATGCCCATGGAGCTTCGCCCAACCATCAAGAGTGTAATTGGTCTTAGCATCATATATTTATTTTCTTTATCTGAACTTCTTTTAAAAAGGAATCGTTTTTTAAATGATAACAAGGTTTAAAAGACCCTATTTTAAACAAAGTAGAGTTCCATTAAAGCATTAAAAACCCACGTTGCTGGCATTGATGTCCATAAAGATATTCTGGCTAGAGGATAGGAACTTCAAAGCCCGAATTGTTCCATCCCAGCATTTAGTTTTCATTAGTTGTTGTTAAAATTTTGTGATTGGAACGGGTCTTTGGCAATGAATTTCGCTTAATTTTGAAATTTGCGACGTGCTTTTGATATATGGAGGGTGTTTTTCAGGATTTTGAATACACCAATCCATTGCAGATAAATTTCTTAGTCTGCCGATTGATTGAATTTGTCGTAATCAACAACCCACGAACGCTTTAACAACTTAGTACACCCACTAGAGGTTCGATCAAAACCTCATGAAATATATTTGTCCGCGCGGTCCTGACGATGAGCACACCGCCCGTAAGTCCACTCATCACACGAGGTAATTTGTCGAATTTTAGGCATGACAGGGCCTCCCACCGTTATCCACGGCATGGGAACAATTTTTTAGAAAATCAAATTTTGAAAATATCGAGTTTGACTCGGCTTATCCACCGATCTGGGTTTTTTCTCTTGCGGACCAAAACTCCAAATGAAATTTGGAGCGGGAGACGGGACTCAAACCCGCGACCTATGCCTTGGCAAGGCATCGCTCTATCAACTGAGCTACTCCCGCAAATCGATTATTCGAGAGAAATTAATATTGAATCATTTTCAAGTCAATGCAAAACTATCTTCGAATGATGGAAAATGATCACTCTGCACCTCTATTTGTGAAGGCTTTTAAAAAATGGACTTTGATTTCTGTTTTTGGTTTGGCTGCATATTTTTTTGGCTACCTTTTAAGTTTGTCAGAGAATCAGCCGTATAAACTAGAAAAAATAAAAAGCCAGTCTATTGCTTTTCTTAGTTCAAATTCACAATGAATTTGAAATTGGAAACAGTGCGCGATAATGAAATAAAAAAATAAAAATAACATTACTGGCTAGAAATAATTAATTTATTTTAACACTTGCCAATTATCGAGACTTTAAGGAATTGTTTATTTATGAAAAAAAATATATTTGGTATTTTAATATTTATCCTAAGTCATCATTGTTTCGGTTGGGGGCCCATTGGCCATAGAACAGCAGGATTAATTGCTGACGCCAATTTAACTCCAAAGGCCAAAGCTTCGGTTAGTTATTTGCTTAAGAATCAAGGCTTGGCGGATGTGGCAAATTGGGCTGATGTCATCAAGTCGGGCAGTTCCTATCAACAAACATTGCGGTATCATTATGAAGGTGTTCCTGTAGGGATGAATTACTTGGAGTACCTACAAAATACAAAAGCAGATGAAAGAGATAAAGGGGGCACCGTTCTAGCAATGCTTGTTGCCAGAGACACGCTGAGAAGTCCTAGTGCTAGTTTGCAAGATAAAGCAGACGCTCTTAAATTTCTTTCGCATTTTGTCGCTGATATTCATCAGCCACTCCACACGGGAAGGCCGGGGGATCGTGGGGGTAATGATATCAAATTGAATTGGTTCGGGGAACCATCAAATCTTCACCGAGTGTGGGATTCTGGAATGATCTTAACAGGTCACAAAAATATTATAAATGCAGGTATGTCTTTTGAACAATCCTGTCTTGTTTATGCTCAGTTTTTAACAAAGGTAAGCGGTAGACAGATTCGGTTTGTACGTAGTGATTTTGACAACTGGGTTTACGAGTCCTTAAGTTTGAGAGATTCTGCCGTTTATGATCAAAGTTATTTAAATCAACAAGCAGCTTATCAAGGGAAACTACTTCAATATTTGGACAACCGAGTCTTAGTTTCGGGTTTAAGATTAGCCGATGTGGTGAATCAAATTTTTGAAGCCCAACCTGTGCCACCTGAAGAGGTAACTTTCAGAAAGGAAATAGAGGCTATTGTTGGCAACCTCTATCGATTTATCAGTTTACGTCCCTAGGCTAGGTTTACTTAAGGGACTTTTGTTCCAAAAGGGCAAAGGTCCTAGGGGGCTTTTGATAACTGTGCTTTCTTTTCTTTAATTGTTTTAATGTATTGAGCTTCGAGTGTCGTCATCACAACTGAATTAAAAATTCCATCTACTGTTGTTGTTCTTTGGAGAACGTTGGCTGACTTTCTTATTCCCATAATAAAGGGTCCTAGCACTTCTACCTTGCCAATTTGCTGAATCAGCTTGTAGGCGATATTTGAACTTTCTAAATTTGGAAAAATTAAAATATTAGCGCCACCTTTGATGTTGCAAAAAGGAAATATTTTATCGACGATAAGAGGGTTGACGGCGGCATCGGCTTGAATATCCCCGTCGACTTCAAGATCAGGTCGTTTAATTCTGACGATATCGGCGGCCTTCTTCATTTTTTCTGGAGTGCCAGGAGCGGCAGTGAAGTTGGAATAGGATAACATGGCAATTTTTGGTTTTTTCCCAAAATATTCTACGATCCGACTACATTGCGTAGCAATTTTAGCCAGGGACTCGCTAGAGGGATTATGATTGACAGTGGTATCAGCAAGCAGAATAAAATTTTTCTCAGTTAAAATGAGGTTGCAGCCTGCAGCTATTTCTTCATGGCCTGCACTGATGATTTGCAGGATCGGACGAACCGCATCGGCATAGTTTTGGGTTGATCCTGTGACCATCCCGTCGGCATCGTTGAGCAAGACCATCATAGATGCAAAATAATTTGGATCAACCATGAGGCGCTCTGCTTCTTTTAAGTTAACGCCTTTTCTTTGTCTTAGTTTATAGAGTTCCTCCACATAGGTTTTAAATTTTGGGTGCTGGGAAGGTTGGATGATAGGAATATTTTCTAAGGCGGTTAACTCCAAGTCTCTGATTTTTTCTTTAACTCGATCCGGGTATCCTAATAAGATAGGCTCGCAAATTCGTTCTTCGACGAGGGCTCTAAGAGCTTTGAGAACGCGCTCTGAAGTGCCTTCGGGAAAAACAATGCGACAGAGTTTGCCACCATGAGCCTCCGTATTTTGATGGACCCGATTGATGGAGCTTCGAATAAAAGATTTAGATGGCCCTTGGAAGGATTCCAATTTATTGTGATATTTTTCCCAATCGGTAATTTTAATTCTAGCGACTCCAGAATCCATCGCTGCCTTAGCCACAGCAGGAGCGACTCTAAGGAGGACTCGAGTGTCGAAGGGTTTTGGAATTAAATAATCTCGACCAAATTTAAAACTTTTTCCGCCATAGGTGGTGGAAACATTATCAGGAACAGGCTCACGAGCGAGTCCTGCCAGTGCTTTTACCGCCGCCAATTTCATTTCTTCATTGATTTGTGTAGATCGTGTGTCTAAGGCCCCCCTAAAAATTGAGGGGAATCCCAAAACGTTATTAACTTGGTTGGGAAAGTCTGATCTGCCGGTGGCCACGATAGCATCAGGACGCACTTGTTTCGCCTTCAACGGATCAATTTCAGGGTCAGGATTGGCCATGGCAAAAAGAATAGGATCTTTATTCATTTTCATGATCATTTCAGGAGCCAGGGCCCCGGCGGCAGATAGCCCAACAAAGACATCAGCACCTTCGAGGGCTTGGGTTAAGTTCCGCTTTTCTGTCTCAATAGCAAAAGCTTCTTTAAATTTATTCATTCCTTCTTTGCGGCCTTTATAAATAACACCATTGGAGTCACACATCGTTATATGTTCTTTCTTAACTCCCAAGGAAATAAAAATATTAGAGCATGCCACAGCGCTGGCTCCGGCTCCGTTAACGACAAGACGAATCTCTTTTAATTCTTTGCCGATAATGAAACAGGCATTTAGAAGAGCGGCGCCGCTGACGATGGCGGTGCCATGTTGATCATCGTGGAAAACGGGGATATTCATTTCTTTTTTTAGAGTTTCTTCAATTTCAAAACACTCTGGAGCTTTGATATCTTCAAGATTAATCCCACCAAAGGTAGGTTCCAAAGTTTTAATGGCTTGGATAAATTGCTTTGGATCCGTGGCATTGACTTCGATATCAAAAACGTCGATTCCAGCAAATTGTTTAAACAAAATTCCTTTTCCTTCCATGACCGGCTTGGAGGCCAAAGGGCCAATATTTCCTAAACCCAGAACGGCAGTTCCATTGGAGATCACAGCAACAAGATTCCCTTTGGCGGTGTAATCATAAACTTTATCTGGATTTTTAGCGATAGCTATGCAAGGAGCGGCCACGCCTGGAGAGTAGGCCAAGGAGAGATCTTTTTCGGTAGTGCAAGGTTTGCTAGAAATGACTTCGATTTTTCCAGGTTTGTTTTGTGAGTGATATTCAAGAGCTTCTTTTTCAAGGAGAAGGGCTTTCGAGTTTTGGATATCATGTTCATTCGTCATTGGGTTCCTTTAAAAAACTTGTAGTTTTTAGGTTTTCTGATTTTCAATATTTGATTTTCTATTTTCTATTTCAACAGGTATTGATTCTTATTTAACAAGATCTAAAAGAAAATAAAAAACATTAATAAAAACAGAGCGTTATTTTAACTCTTCCTTAATCTAGACGGGCCCAGAGTTGAAAGATACCTAAATAAAAAGATTGTATTACTTAAAGCTCTTTGGATATCATCTTAGGTGTTAAGTTTTTATATTTCAAGGAGCGAAATATGTCTAATTCTCATCAAAAATCATCTCAAAAGTCATCGAGAGACGTTGTAATCGTTGAGGGGCTGCGAACTCCTTTTGTTAAATCTGGCGATAAATTATCCTCTGTTCACCCTGCTGATTTAGGACGAGTCGTCCTTAAGGAGGTTATCGCTCGCACTAACTTGAACGTAAATGAAGTGGATGAGGTGATTATTGGAAACACAGGAAATCCTGTGGATAGTGTGAATATTGCTCGCGTGGTGGCTCTCAGTGCTGGGATTTCACAAAAAACTTCAGCCTATACTGTCCATCGAAATTGCGCTTCCGCTTTAGAAAGCATATCCAATGGTTTTGAAAAAATTAGATCGGGCACGATGGATGTCGTGGTTGCCGGTGGGACTGAAAATATGTCACAAATGCCAACCTTATTACCAGGTAAGATTCAAAAAATATTTAATGAATTATTTAAGGCGAGGGGGCCCAAACAAGCTCTGCCCCTGCTGTGGAAATTATTGAGAGCGGATTTAAAACAAATCAAAGCCTTGCTCACAGGAAACATGAAAGATGAGTATTTCCCCGTCATCTCTGTCATGCAAGGTCTGACCGATCCTTTTGTGGGCATCAACATGGGACAGACGGCCGAAATTTTAGCAAAAGAATGGGGGCTGTCACGAAGAACCCAAGACGAGTTTGCACTCAGATCCCATCAATTGGCAGCAGGAGCTAAGGACAAATTTAAAGAAGAGATAGCGGCGCTGTCATTGCCTCCAGATTTTAAAGAAACTATTGTCGAGGACATTGGCCCGCGAGCCAACCAAACACTTGAAGCGCTTCAGAAATTAAAACCATTTTTTGATAAAGAAACGGGGACGATCACAGCTGGCAATTCTTGTCCCATTACCGATGGGGCGGCGATGGTCTTGCTCATGTCTCGAGCTAAAGCGGAAAGCCTAGGGTATAAACCCGTGGCTCAAATTCGATCCTATGGCTTTGCGGGTCTTGAACCTGAACGGATGGGTCTTGGTCCCGTGTACTCTTCCCCCCTTGCATTGAAGCGGGCAGGTTTGACGATGAAGGATATGGGGCTTGTTGAGCTGAATGAGGCCTTTGCTGCGCAAGTCCTGTCCTGTCAAAAGGCCTTTGATTCGGATGAGTTTGCAAAAAACAAATTAGGCCTTTCGGGCAAAGTGGGTGAGATACGTAACGAGATTTTAAATGTGAATGGCGGCGCCATTGCCCTTGGTCATCCTGTAGGGGCTACGGGAACAAGGTTGGTTGTGACCTTGATGCGAGAAATGAAACGTCGACAGGTTCAGTTTGGTTTAGCGACCTTGTGCATAGGCGGAGGTCAGGGCGGTTCCATGATTTTGGAACTTGAGTGACATATAACAAATTATTACAAATTATTACAAATCAAAAAATGGCAAATCTAAGTAAGGACGAGTAAAGATATGAGCATTCAAGAAAGTATCAAGGTAAAGTTTCAGGAAGATATCGCTTTTATTGAGATCGATTTAATTGGTGAAAAAGTTAACAAGCTGTCAACAGCGGTGATGAAAAGATTTTTGGAGGCCTTAGGCGAAGTCAAAACGTCAAAGGCGAAAGTGCTAGTTATTAAATCTTTAAAGCCTAAAATATTTATTGCCGGCGCGGATATTGAAGAAATTAAAAATCTATCGACTAAAGATGATTTTGATAAGGCCGTTAAGGGGGGCCAAGATATTTTTAATTTCCTTGAAGATCTTCCGCAAATCACCATTGCCTCCGTCCATGGGGCTTGCGCTGGTGGAGGGTGCGAGTTGATTTTAGCATGTGATTATCGAATTGCGAGTGAAGATTCATCAACTAAAATTGGTTTACCTGAAACCCAACTTGGAATCATCCCTGGGTTTGGGGGCTGTGTGAGGTTGCCAAGGGTTATTGGGTTGCAAGCCGCTTTGGATATTATTTTGGCAGGCAAGCTTCTGAATGGCAAGAAAGCAAAGAAAGCAGGCCTACTGGACAAGCTGGTGCATCCTGGGATCTTAGAAGAAGTCACTCTGAGTTGGGCTAAAGAATTGGCTGTGTCGGGTGCTAAAAGAAAAAAACAGTTCTGCCCGAGTGGACTCGTCAATATTTTACTTGAAAGTGGTCTAGGGCGTGGGATGGTGTTCAGTAAAGCTAAGAGTGAAGTGTTAAAGAAAACATTTGGCCATTACCCAGCACCCATAGCTGCCATAGAGGTCATTCAGAAAACCTATGGGATGGAAGATCGACAAAAGGCTTTAGATATAGAGAGATCTTATTTTTGTGAAATGGGTATCACCGACATTTCAAAAAATTTGATCCATGTTTTTTATTTAACCGAGATGGTGAAAAAACAAACCGGGTTGAGTCCATCAGAAGTTGAATCCAAAACCACAGCCAAAGCCAAAGAAGTCAAGGCCGTCGGTGTTTTGGGGGCTGGAACCATGGGTGGGGGCATTGCCTACATTGGTGCGGATAAAGGAATTCAGATGCGTATTAAAGATTTGAATTATGAAGCCCTGGGAAAGGCCTATAAACATGCCTCCGATCTCTGGTCGAAATTAGTGAAAAAGAAAGTGATTGATAAATACCAGTATAAACAAAAAATGGATTTTGTTTCTGGAGGAGTTGATTACAGTGGTTTTAAAACTCTTGATGTTGTTATTGAGGCCATCGTTGAAGACATGAATATCAAAAAAAAGGTCATTGCTGAGACCGCTAAGCAAATGAGACCCGATGCGATCATTGTGACAAATACTTCTTCTTTGAGTGTGAATGAAATGGCCGAGGGGCACCCTCAGCCAGAGTTTTTTGCAGGTATGCATTTTTTTAATCCTGTCGATAAAATGCCCTTGGTCGAAGTGATTCGAGGAATGAAAACAAGTGACGAAACCGTCGTAACCATTTTTGAACTATCAAAGAAAATGGGAAAAATGCCGGTTGTCGTAAAAGATGGCCCAGGTTTTTTAGTCAATCGGCTATTGATACCTTATTTGAATGAAGCCACCTTTTTATTTCAAGAAGGAATGGATATTCAAACCCTAGATACTTACTTTGTAAAAGAATTTGGTATGCCCATGGGGCCACTGGCCTTGATGGATGAGGTGGGACTTGATGTGGGAATTAAAGTTGTAAAGATTTTTAAAAAAGCTTTTGGAGATCGTATCGAGGTTCCCGAGGTCATGGAAAAAATTGAAAAGGCAGGACGGCTGGGAAAGAAAAATGGAAAAGGTTTTTATAAATATGCTGCTGATGGAAAACGACTCGAACCAGATGAGACTATTTATGCAGAACTTGGTTTGCCTTCACCAAAAAATCCATACTCCTCAAAAGAGTGTTTGGAGCGCGGAATTTTTTCAATGATCAATGAGTGTGCCATGGCATTAAAAGAAGATCGAATTGTTGAAACAGCGAATGAAGTTGATTTGGCTATGATTATGGGAACGGGGTTTCCGCCCTTTCGAGGTGGTCTGTGCCGTTATTCAGATAGCCTAGGAAGTCAATACATCTCAAACAGTCTAGAAGCCTATGCGGTCCAAAGAAACGCCAAAAGATTAAAGCCCCTTAAAGCTCTTGATCAGATGGCGAAGACAAACAGAAAATTTTACTAGGATCCAGACAGACTTGAATTGCCTTGCTTACCGACGTCGTAAATATTCGTTCGGTGAAATATTTTGATACATCTGTCTATAAACAAGCTGACAATGTATCAAATGGCATCGGTCAAAAATTACCGAAATGAAGCAGATAAAAACAAATAAATTCTCAATTCAAAACAGATCAACAAAAAAACTACAAAAATCAAAAAAACACTTAACTTTTTCTAAAAAACAACCGAGTCGTTCTGTATGAAGAAAATGATAGTTATCGCAAATCTCCTTCTAGTAATTGCAAGCAGTTTTCTTTTAACTTCTTGTTTTATGAGTGCTAGCATCACGGATTTAAATCCTCAACCTTCAGACAATACGAATGTGGTGATGAAAAACAAAATTAGAGGTGGAGAGTTTGTGGCTGGATCTGGGGAGTATGAATTTACCCAATTAAGACGTTATAAAATAAAATCAGCTGCGGGAATGTATTATTCAAAGGTAGTACAAAAAACACCAAGAGGTTATAAAATATACAATTCCTTACAGGGAAATTTGTTAACTCATCAAAATTAAGACTTTTCAAGCAGGTTCTTAAATCTAGCAAATTGTTAAATCTAGACTTTGTTTTTGTTAACAAAATTTTCTTTAATCCGAGATAAGAACTATGAGTACAGTTCCATTGAAATCCGCACCACCACCAGATTGGAAAAGTGAAGCTGGTCCATTGAGGAAATTTCTTAATGATATCACTGTTACTGAAATCATGATCAATAGATTTGACAGAGTTTTTGTTGAAAGAAAGGGTGTTATCGAAGAAACAGACAGTCGATTTGATAACCCCGAACATTTAACTCGGTTTGTCCTTGCTATAGCGGTAAATGTGGGTCGTGAATTAAATAGGAAAAATCCCTTTCTCGATGCTCGATTGCCAGATGGATCGAGGGTGAATATTGTTATTCCTCCTGTTTGTTTAGAAAACCCCATGGTAACCATCAGGAAATTTTCGCCGATGATGATTAATTACAATAATTTAATGCATCAAGGGGCCTTTGACGAAAAAATTCTCTATTTTTTAAATCAAGCCGTCGTGGCTCGACAAAATATACTTATTTGTGGAGGAACAGGTTCTGGTAAGACAACGATTCTCAATTTATTAAGCCAATTTATTCCCACCAAAGAAAGAGTTATCACTATCGAAGACACGGTAGAGTTACAAATGTCCGTTAAAAATTTAGTCAGAATGGAATGCCGGTCTTTTCTGAACGATGCTCATTTAGAAATAAAAGATTTATTAAGAAATGCCTTAAGAATGCGCCCTGACCGATTAATTATAGGGGAGGTCAGGGGGAGTGAAGCTTTTGATATGTTAATTGCGATGAATACGGGCCATGAGGGAAGTATGAGCACGCTGCATTCGAATTCAGCCTTTGACTCCTTACGAAGAATTGAAGGTATGGTTTTGCGAGGGTCTCAGGATATTCCTATCTCGTCTATACGTGAAGATATTTCCAAGACAATTAACATTATTATTCAAACTGAAAGATATAGTGATGGAAGTCGAAGGATTTCGGAAATCGTTGAAGTTTTAGGAAGAAACGAGAATGAGTATTTGATCGAGAAAATTTTTGAATTTAGCAGTGTTACGGGTTTCAAATCACTGGGCTATATTCCTCGATTTGTGGTCAATAATAAAAACCAAAGAATTAAATTTAACCCTGAGTTTTTTGAGCCAAATCACAAAATTAAACTCAGTTAATAATGATTGCCCTGGCAACTTTAGATTATCGACTAAAAGAAATCAAAGAAGCTGGGCTGACAAGCATTTGCGAACCCGGTTTTTTGGGGAGCACTTTTGTTGAAAAATAAAAACCTAAAATTAAAGCTAACATCACAAAAAACCAAGAGCTTGGCTGAAGATATCGTAACATAATGCTTTTATCCTTTGCTCTGATTTTGTTTATAGATATGATAGTACTGCAACGCACTGATAATACTTAATACCGTTGAAAACCACAAGAAAATATATCCTATCCTTCCAAGCAGCAAAAAATGATCAGGGCTAAAGTAACTTGAAAACTCATTTTTGTAACTTTTTCCTAGCATAATAGCTGGAATAGAGGCCATCTGTACGCCTGTTTTCCATTTTCCAGAGCTTTTGGCAGCAATAACGACATTTTCAGTAGCGGCAGCCGCACGAATGCCTCCGATAAAAGTATCTCTTAGGGTCAGAATAATTACGAGGTAGGGATCAACGAAACCAACAGAGTTAAGATAAATCAGAATACTGATAACTAAAATTTTATCTGTTACTGGATCCAAAAATTTTCCAAGATTAGTAACCAAGTTCCATTTTCGAGCATAGTACCCATCAAAGTAATCAGTGATCGAAGCGGCGATAAATAGGATGGCGGCTAAAAAACTATAATAAAAAGAGTTTAAATAAAGAAAGAAAATAATAAAAGGGAGAATATAAACACGGCTGAGAGTTAACTGAATAGGTAATTTTTTTTTCCAAGATGGCATTAACACATTCCCCTCCCTCTCTTAAAATCTTTAGGACAGAGCTTCCAGTTTGTCATTTGAAAAAATAATTATGATAAAAAGTATAATTGGGGTAAAGGTTTTAAATGTTTCACATTCATCATAAAGTTCAGTTTTATGAAACCGATCAAATGGGAATAGTTCATCATTCTAACTATTTGCGATTTTGCGAAGAAGCGCGAGTCGCCTGGGCCCACAACCGAGGACTCATTGATTATCAAAAACCTCAAAGCGCAGCGCATTTTGCTGTTTTAGAAACTCAAGTGAAACATTTAAAGCCTGCTTTTTTTGGTGATGATTTAAAGATTTTGGTTCAAGCTCGTGGGAGAGGGATCCGTATCGAATTTCAATACAAGATTTTAAAGGAAGAAGTGGTTGTGGTTTTAGCTCAAACAACGCATGTTCCATTAAATGCCGATTTAAAGCCAATTAAAATTTCGCAAGAGATGAAACGGATACTAGAGGGGGAAGCATGGAAAGAAATCTGGCCTTAGAGTTTGTGAGAGTGACCGAAGCGGCAGCACTCGCCTGCAGTGAGTGGATGGGGCGCGGTGATGAAAAGGCAGCGGATCAAGCCGCCGTCGATGCGATGAGAAGAGCCTTCGATTCCGTCAGAATAGATGGAACCGTCGTGATTGGGGAAGGAGAGCGTGATGAAGCGCCCATGCTCTATATCGGTGAAAAAGTGGGGATCAAAGGTGAAGACTCTCCCAGAGTTGACATTGCTCTTGATCCTTTAGAGGGAACAACTATTTGTGCAAAAGGAGGCGTGGGGGCTATTTCTGTTATTGCATTGGCGGAGAAAGGAAATTTTCTTCATGCGCCTGATACTTATATGGATAAGATTGCCTGTGGTCCTTTAGGTAAAGGAAAGATAGACCTCGATTTGTCGGCTACTGAAAATATAAATATTCTAGCAGAGGCTTTAAATAAACCCGTGCATGATTTGACAGTGGTGATATTGGATCGCCCTCGTCATCAGGATTTAATCAATGAGGTAAGAAAAACCAAAGTGCGCATTCACTTGATTGGAGATGGTGATGTCTCTGCCGCCGTTGCTGCTGGCTGGGGAGATACGGGAATTGATTTATTGCTGGGAATTGGAGGCGCCCCAGAAGGTGTTATTTCTGCGGCAGCCATGCATTGCCTTGGTGGTGATTTTCAGGGTCGTTTGAAGTTTAGAAATGAAGAGGAAAAACAAAGAGCCTTAAAAATGGGTATAAAAGATTTAAACAAAAAATACAAATTAGAGGATCTTGCCAAAGGGAATGTCATGTTTAGTGCCACCGGGGTTACCGATGGCCCTCTTTTAAAGGGAGTTCGGTTGTATCCTCAAGGATTAACAAAAACTCAAAGTATGGTGATGCGGTCCAAGTCAGGTACCATCCGAATCATTGAAACATTTCATAATAACAAGTAAGGGTCCGTAACAAAAGAAAGTTTTGTTATCACTAAGAGTTGACAATGGGGGGAAAAACTAAAATCATTCGGGTATGGCAAAAGCATCCGTAACCGAAGTTTTCAAGTGTACCCCCGATGAACTGTATAAAATTGTAACAGATTATAGTCGTTATCCAGAGTTTTTATCTGAAGTTAAAAAATGTGATGTGATCAAATCTGAAGGAAATCAAAAAATCGTTGAGTACCAAGTTATCATGATAAAAACAGTTAATTACAAGCTCCAAATGACAGAAAATTACGTTGAAAATGGAGTGAGTCTGGTAGTTTGGGAGTTCATTGGCGGAGATGTTTTTAAGACTCTCAAAGGTTCTTGGAAAATTGAGCCTGAAGGAAGTCATTGCCGTGCCACTTATGAAGTGGAGGCGAGTTTTGGAATGTTTGTGCCAGGGCCTATCGCAAACACCTTGGTTAATATCAGTATGCCCAATATGATATCGAGTTACCATAAAAGGATAAAACAACTTTATGGAAAGTGATTCTAACGAAAATAAAAAAAATGACTTTAAAAATGATTTTGAAGCTAAGTCCTTAATTGGAGAGACTTTAAAAAAAGTTTTTACTACGGGAGTCTCGGCTGCTTTTATGACGGAAGAAAGTATTCGAAGCTATCTTCAAGAGCTCAAGTTACCTAAAGAGATTTTAAATATACTTATTCAAAGTGCAAATAAATCAAAGGATGAATTGACGCAAAGGGTGTCAAAGGAAATCTCTCAGATCTTTAACAAGATAGATTGGGTTTCTGAAATGGCCAAATTTGCCGAATCTCATAAGTTTAAAATTTCTGCAGAGATCGATATTGTAAAAAAAGAAAATAAAACATCTGAAACTGAAAAATTATAGAGAATCAGGGAAGATAATATGAAAATAATGAGACTTGTATTTTTGATTGCTTTGAGCTCACAAGCTCTTTTCGGAAAAGAACTTGGAAGTCGCTTGGGAGTTGGTGTTAAAAATAATACCTCCGAAGAGGTTCCTTCAGTGGCTGTCGTTTTTTTTCCTAATAATGATTTTGCCGTAACGGGGGGGATGGGGATCGATACCCAAAAAAATCAGTCAAAGTTTGCCTTTACAGGCGGAGTTCGAAAGATTCTTTTTAGAGAGAATCAAATGAATTTTTATTTTGGTGGACAAATGGGTATTGTTAACTTTGAAAATGCCGGAGATAAGCAAAACGGTTTTGAGTTAAATGCTCTCTTTGGTGGTGAATTCTTTTTTACGGGACTCGAATCCTTGGGATTTAGTTTTGAAGGAGGTGCGGGGATTGCCTCCTTGAAAGAAGTCAGATTTAGAACCATTGCTGATTCTCCTTTGCGAGCCGGAATTGTTTTTTACTTTTGAAAGGAATTTATGAAAAAAATTATCAAAACATCTGGAGCGCCAGAGCCTATTGGACCTTACAGCCAAGCCATTCAAATTGGGAATTTTTTATTTTGCAGTGGTCAAATTCCCTTGGATCCAAAAACAAATCAAGTTTTAAGTGGAGATATCTCTGCGCAAACAGAGTTGGTAATTAGAAATATTGATGCGGTATTAAAAGAAGCCGGTTGTGATTTTAAAAATGTGGTAAAAACAACTATTTTTTTAACCTCAATGAAGGATTTTCCATTAGTCAATGAGGTTTACTCTCGATTTTTTAAAGAATTCCCACCAGCTAGATCCACTGTCGAAGTCAGTGGCTTACCTAAGGGTGTGAACGTAGAGATTGAAGTAGTGGCTTTTAAGTACTAGAAGTAGGGAAGCTCATGCAAACAAAAAAGAATATAGTTTTAGGTTCTTTTTTGTTTTTTCTGATTCTTTTTCTGATTCAGTTTTATTTTGAATATACTAAAGTCACGCTCTTGCTAGAACATAAGGCAGTCACACGCCTGGATGCCGATTGCGCTGTCGTCCTGACCGGTGGTCCGGGTCGGATCAGAGAAGGTATTGATCTTCTTGCCAATAAATCAGTAAAAAAACTTATTATTTCAGGTGTAAACCCCAATTCGCAGTTTAAGCAAATTTTTCCGATGTGGGCTTATTACCCAGAGATCAATGAAGCGGATGTGGTTCTTGAAAAAAGAAGTGAAACCACTTTTGGAAATGCCATTCAGAGTTTGCCTTTAGTCGAACTTTTGAAGTGCCGAGATGTGATTTTAATCACCTCGCAAATTCATATGTACCGGGCCCATCAAACTTTTAGAAAAATTTATCCAAATAATATAGAAATAAAAATAAACCCACTTTTTTTATCAAAAGATAATTATGAATTTGATGATTTAGTTCAAGAAACGCTAAAATCAATATTTTATTCTCTTTGGGTGTATTAAGGGCCTTAGATTAAAGAACTTAGCTAAAAGTCGTGTAATTGTTTTATCAGACTATCCGATACTTCCATCATGAATATTATATGGAATACCGTAGAAGATTTAGGCCGTTCGATTACAAGCAATTTAGAATATACGTTCAAAATATTTATGATGGTTTACTTGTCATTTCGTGCGGCCATTCTGGATCACACTCAAGGGTTGAGAACGATTATTTCAGTGTTGTCGACACAGATTTATTTTACTGGTTGGCAAGCGATGCCACTCATTACCATTTTAGCCTTAGCGACGGGAAGTATTTTAATCATTCAAGGAATGAGCAACCTAACCATTCTAGGTGGCACCGAAATGATTGGAAATTTATTGGTACTGGTTTTAGTCAGAGAAGTAGGGCCTTTGTTAACAGCATTGGTTGTCATTGCACGCAGTGGAACAGCCGTTTCAACAGAAGTTGGAAATATGAGAGCCAATAGAGAAATCGAAGCTTTGGAATCTCTAGGGATTAACCCACTTAGTTTTATAGTCTTTCCACGAATGGTTGGTGGAGTAATCAGTGTATTGTGTTTGGCTTTTTATTTTATTCTCATTGCTATTGTCGGTGGGTTTGTGATCACCCAATTCATTCATAATATTCCCTTTAGTTTCTATTCCGAAAGTGTTTTGCGTGCTTTTGCCAAGGAAGATGTTCTTATCTTTCTTTTAAAGAATAGTTTTAGTGGCATGATTATTTTTGTTGTTTCTTGTTATCAGGGGTTGAGTGTTAAAAAAAGCCCCCATGAAGTTCCTCAGGTGACCACTCAGGCGGTGGTAAAAAGTATTATCTATGTCACTGTTTTTAATATGTCAGTGACCGCACTTGTTTATTTAAATCAGTTGAAAAAAATAGGAGTCATTTAATGGAAAATGGATTTATTATTCCAAAAATTAACCGCTTAAAATTTGAAGGTGTTTATTTTCAACACGATTCCCAAGATCCTATATTAAAAAATGCAGATTTTGAATTTCCTCAAGAGGAAACCACGTTAATTAAATCGGAACAAGGGGCTGGGAAATCAACTCTGTTGCAGATACTAGCAGGATTGATTGTACCTCAATCAGGTAAGTACTTAATAAATGATCAGGATGTCTTGGAGATGACTTTTGAGGAATTTTTACCTTACCGGTTGTCCATTGGTTATACTTTTGATTACGGGGGATTAATAAATAATCGAACTGTTTATGAAAACTTGATTTTGCCATTGGTGTATCACAAATTGATAAGCTTAGATCAAGCAGAAGAAAAGGTAAAACTTCTTATTAAGATGTTTGAATTAGAAAAGTTTAAAGATGAAAGACCCGCACATATTCCCGGAAGAATTAGGAAGATTACTTGTTTGTTGAGGGCTATGGTCATTGATCCCCAGGTGTTATTATTAGATGATCCTTCTGTAGGATTGGGACAGGAAATTAGTTTGCGATTCTTAGACTTGATTGAGTTTCATAAAAAACAAAAAAACTTAAAACATGTTTTTATAACTTCTTATGATGAAAAGTTTATGAGTCTGATGCCCCACACAACCATCCATCTAGATAATGGTTTTTTGTATTGTCATGAAAATGAGTTCAAAAAGGTAGCGACTTTATGATGCATGTAAAGTTCAATAAATTCGAAAGAGTTGCAGGTTTATTTGTTTTATTGGCTATCGTTGGGTCCATCGTCACAGCCCTGAGTGTGGCGGTGAAGCAAGGATGGTTTGAAAATAAATTTAAATACCAAACGGTATTTAATTCTGCTGATGGGATTCACTCAGGAACCGTAGTGCAAATGGCGGGTTTAAGAGCAGGCAGTGTCGAGGAAATTGAACTTTTAGGAAATAATAAGATTAAAGTAGTTTTTTATGTGATGGGAAAGTTTCAAAACAGAATCCGTTCCGATTCCAAAACTCAACTTGTCAGACCTTTTGTTATTGGCGATAGGGTTTTAGAAGTCAGTGTGGGTAGCGATGACGGGACATTAGTCTCTGAAGGGTCGACCATTCCTTCCGAAGAGACCCTTGATCTAATGACCTTGATGAGTGGAAAAAAATTAGGATCTTCATTAGAAAAAATTTCTGGAATGTTGGAAAATGTTCAGTATTTGATGGAGACTTTTTTAGACAAAACCCGAACTCAATCGATGGTTCGGATTTTTGATCAGCTCGATCCTTTACTTGGGAATATGAACACCATGAGTGAAGAAGTTACTAAATTAAGTAAGCATTTAACTTATGATCAGAATTTAAAGAAAACCCTGGTTCAGGCGGTCATTTTAACCAAAGAATTTAATAGAATTTTGCCTGAACTTAATCGAAAAAATCCAGAGTTAGCCTCCAATTTGGCAGAGCTCACATCAAGCCTTACGCAAATGACTCAGGACTTCAAAACAGTCACAGGAATGCTAAAGTCCTACGGCCCAGAAATACCAACAGTCGCCAAAAGGGCCTTGGAGGCTCTGGATGAGGCTACTGTTTTGATGAAAGCCATGCAGAAAAACTTTTTTATTAGATCTTCAGTTCAGGAAGTTAAAGAAGAGGAAGATAAGGAAATAGGACAAGGAGAAAGAAAACCAGCCAGAGAAAAATCAAAAAAATCAAAAATTTTAATTGATTAAGTGCCTAGGTAACATAAAATGGCTCTCAATGCTTGTTTTTTTGTTTCAGAAATTGATACTTTCCAATCGGGCCGGAAATTTAGTAAGAAGAATTTCACGGTTATCTATGATAGGTATTGGTGTTTCTACTTTTGCTTTTTTTATCGTTTTATTTGTCATGAGTGGGATGAATCAAACAATAGAAAAAAGAATCGTGTCCTTAGAGCCTCATTTAACCTTGATCAAAACATCGAATAAAAATATCAGCTTTTTAGAAAAACATCTAGTGTTGGAAAAATTGAATGATAAAAATATTAAAAGCTTTTCAATTTTTGAATCTCAAGATGTAATTCTTCGGAGCATGGATGGTCAGTTTCGTGGAGCCATAGCTCAAGGCTTTTCTCGTAAAAGTTTAGAAACTTTTAATCAGAATCTAGTCGAATTAGAAAATCATAAAGTAAAAAGAACTGATAAGAGCGTTAACACTACTCATCTTGATAATTTAGATAAAAATGATCAATGGTCCTTGGTGGAAGCTCCTGGGGTGAATGAAGTCTATTTGGGAATTGATTTAGCTAGATCCATGGGTGTTTTTGAGGGGGATTTTATTATGGTGTCTCCACCAGAGAGTTTGCTTTTGGCCCCTGGTGAAGTTCCCGTATTTGAAAAAGTAAGAGTGAAAAAGACCATCTCGACAAACCTGGCAGATATTGATTCACAATATTTATTTTATCTTCGTGATTTGTCTTTAAATTCTTTAAAAACGTCTTTGAGCCGACAAGTAGGCATTGAAGTTTGGTTCCAAAATCCATTAAAAACAGATCGATTTAAAGAAGAACTTAAAGAGTTTTTATCTGCAGAAAAAGATTGGATCGTAGAAACTTGGATGGATCGAAATTCAGCTTTATTCTATTCCCTAAAACTAGAAAAAATCATGATAGGTATTTTTTTAGGTTTAGCGGGTATTATTTCTTCTTTTTCTATTATTACAGTCTTAGCATTACTTATTTCAGAAAAGACCAGAGATATCGCCATGCTCAGAACTTTAGGTTTATCGCAAAAAAAAACAATCCAAATTTTTATCAAAATGGGAATGGTCATCTCTTCCATTGGCCTTTTTGCTGGTACTTTTTTCGGTTTGATCTTGGGACTTTATATTGAAAAATACCCTCTTAACATTTTGCCAGATATTTACTATGATTCAACCATTCCCGCTCGGGTGGAATTTGGTTTGGTTGCTACCGTTGTGGCCATCAGTATCCTTATTTCGTTTTTAGGAGCCTACATCCCCACAAGGGCTCTGGAACAAATTACTCCTTCCCAAGCCCTCAGACAAAAAAATTGAGCAGAGCGTGTTTGAAAAGTCTTAACTCTTCGTTCTCGTCGGTCGGGCTCCATGCGACTTGGCTTTGCCAAGCCTCAGTCGCCTCCCTCCTGCGGCCTCGATTTAAGACTTTTCAAACACGTTCTCTGAAACACCTGAGTTAAACGGAAACTTGAAATTCCCTTAAGGTTTCATTGAGGGATGTTTTTAAATCTGTACTTGGTTTTCTTTTTCCAATAATGAGGGCACAGGGAACGGCAAACTCTCCAGCAGGAAATTTCTTGTTGAGAGTTCCTGGAATCACCACTGAATTTTTTGGAACAATACCTTTATATTCGATGGGAGTTGATGCCGTGACATCTATAATTTTAGTACTTGAAGTGATGGTGACGCCAGCGCCAAGGACAGCACCTTCTTGGATGAGGGCACCTTCGACAATAATACATCTAGAGCCGATGAAGGCATTGTCTTCAATAATAACAGGCTGTGCCTGAAGAGGCTCGAGGACGCCCCCTAAACCAACCCCACCAGACAAGTGAACATTTTTTCCAACTTGAGCACAGGAGCCAACCGTCGCCCAGGTGTCAACCATAGTGCCACTATCCACAAAGGCACCTATGTTCACATAAGACGGCATCAGAATACAGCCACTGGCGACATAGGATCCATACCTGGCCATGGCCGGAGGGACGACTCGTACATTTTCTTCTCCAGTCCATTTTTTTACAGGGATTTTGTCAAAAAAACGAAATTCTTCAAGCTGATATAGATGCATTTTCTGCAATCGAAAATAATAAAGAATGGCTTGTTTAATCCATTCATTGGTTTTCCAACTGGATTCAATAGGTGGGTGTTCTGATTTAGCTGTTGAATTTTCTGTGGTTAAAATTACTTTTTCTGCCACTCTGATTTTTCCATGATCTAGAAGTTGAAGGACTTCATAGATGGAAGTTCTATCCTCTTTGGAGAGATCTTCAAAGAGCATTCCTTCCTTAAGATCCGCTTGAATTTTATGAATCACTTTCTCTAATACCATGATGGCTCCTTCTTTTAGGGGCGTTTCTCTGAACTTTTAAGAGCTTCAAGTAAGGCGGGAACATGAATGTTCATGATTTCCTTGAAGTCGATGTCACGTTGAATTTCAAAGGTTATCGTGGGTATATTTCTTTCCTTACCCGCATAGGTGCCAAGACTGCCAGGGGTTGGATAGCCAATATCGCCCTCAATAGAATAACCCGTATGTTTTTTTAAAATGCCAGCCTCGGGTTCACAACTAGGTCCGTTGACGTTGATCATGGGATTCCAAGAGTGAAGACTCAAAATTAATTTAAAGTTTTGAGTCTCAATGAGCCTCACCAGAGCTTGATTTTCTTTTTCACTAAGAGCCTTAGTTCCTGGATGATATCGAGGCGTTTTGTATTCAGGAGACCAGTCTAGCGTGGGCAGATTTCGATTTAAATCCACACCATTTGCATTAGTTCTTTGTTTGTTAAGAATCCCTTCGATATTGAATTCAGGTATCAAAGTGATTTGCAAATTAAAGTCATATTTTTCTAAAAAACAGTGTAACAGGCCTTGGGCGGCAATGACGCCCTCAGGCTCATCTCCATGAACGCCTCCGAGAATTAAAATTTGATTCCCTTGATTCCCGAAAGTATAGGTAAAAATAGGTAAGTTTTTTTCAGTATGGGTTAAGGTGCTTAATTTAAATGTGTTCATTGAAGTCCTGTTATCAATTGAGAAAGATACTTAAAGATAGGAATTGGTATATCCAGAAAAGGAAAAATTGGCAATGACTCATTTTATCTCCATTTGGTCCAGTGAAGTTCTGGACTTAACCTGACCTAGGGACGCCCGATAAAGCTCTTGATGTTCTAAAATGCTTAGGAGCTAGAATGGATACTTATTTTCACTTTAGAGTTATCAAAATAATAGGGAGCGCTCTCTTATTTTTTTTAATTTCAAGCTGTGGATCTGACAGTGCAAAAACACCTATCGAAACTTCGAATTCGTCTACCTTAAACCCAACAAAAGGTGTCACGCAGGAAGAATCGTTTTATGTCAGGCTATATGACGATGGAAAATACCCTTATTATATGAGTCAAAAAAATAACTACGATAAAAAGTGTGAAATTACTTTGGGTGCGTCTTCTCAAAATGTTGAATGTATTCTCGATATCAACGAATTAGATTTGTATTTTAATGGCGTGAAATTTCAGTATAATATTCCAAGTTCTATGTGTAGCTATATGTCATACACCCCTTATTGGTACTATAATTGGGAGCCTGGTTATGGCCCATCAGCTGTTTCTATTTCTAAATCTTTAGACGTCAGTGGGAATTTATTATCCTTGAGCTGTGTGATTGATGGGGTAGCGACATGTAATGGGACAGAAGCAAGCTATGATGCAACAAATGATAAGTTGACTTGTGTGTATGATCACACGAATGCAAGTGGACCCAATTGCTGTTTAGGGTCTTATACAAAAACCGTGGTTACGACGGTGGCGGCAGGGGCTCCTGTTACCTCCTATGGAAAAGCCAATTGGGGTGGGGAAATCAAAGGGTGCTTGGGGGGACAGGGAAAAACAAATTGGAGTTTGTACACAAAGTCAGGTTACCCCGCTTCTGAAATTTTTTATACCGTGGGTACGGGGAAAAACGATGTCTATGAAGTAACGGCGCCTATTCAGTCCTCAAACGCAGGAAGCAATTTCGGCATTGCAAATTATTTTACTTCGGGAAAACACAATCATAATGGCTATAGTTCAGGGAGTTCTACTTACCCTTATCAAATTGATCCCATTGATGACAGGAATGGAACAGCTCTGAGGTCGGGAAGTCCTTATTACCGTTGGCAATGTTTAGATAAAGATAAAGAAGTCATCCACCAGATCATTGTCTCAGTGAGGGAGTGGAATACCTATAAGGAATTTTTAACCTATGGAACATCCAAAGGCACTTCAGGGGATCCAGACGTTGTAGGCGTTGAAGGTACAGGGTGTGATTACAACACTCAAAATGCAACGGAAACGTGCAACGACTTTACTGACTGGGATGATTACTACACTCTCTTTTCTGGGATTTTTTCCTCAGTCACCAAACCATCTTATTTTCCTAATGAGACATTTTGAGAAGTTAAAAGATATAGGTTTACTATTTAGGGATAAATACATAGTATAAGTCCTTAACGAAATGAATTCAGTAAACCTATGAAAATGCAAAATAATAAGAATTATCAACAGACTAAAGAATTTTTAATTTATATCGAGAAACAGTTAGTATTTCAAAACTCAAAAGGCCATAAATCTTTTCAAGAACTTTTATCGAAGTATTCGGGTCCGCTGTTTATTTACGATTTAGATTTAATAGGCGATCGAATTGATAAAATGAAGTCTGCTCTTAAAAATGTGAAACTTTTTTATGCGATGAAAGCCAACCCAAATCAACAGATTTTGAAATTACTTCTGCAGCAAGGGCTAGGGGCAGATGTAGTGAGCCTTGGGGAAATTAATCAGGCTCTTCGCGTGGGTTTTAAACCTCAGGATATTGTTTATAGTGGGGTTGGAAAAACTAAACATGAGCTCCATCAAGCTTTGGAATTGGATATTTATCAAATTAATGTTGAAAGCCTTCCGGAGTTAGAAAGAATACTTGGAATTGCGAAACAAAATATTAACTTAAAAAATAAAAAAATAAGAGTGGCCTTTCGATTAAATCCAAATATCAGTATTGAAACTCATCCCTATATCGCCACGGGGCTGAGGGATAATAAATTTGGAATTGATTTAGATTCGTTTGATGATCTGTTAAAGATTTGTTTGGAAAATAATCATCATTTAAGTGTCCAGGGGATTTCGTTACACTTAGGGTCTCAAATGATGGAGTTTGCTCCATTAAAAGACTCCTTAGCCAAATTAAAGAAATATTTTTTGATACTAAATCAGCATTTTCCAGAGTGTCATTGCTTTGATGTGGGTGGAGGACTGGGAGTGTTTTATCAAAAACAAGATCTCGTTCAGGAAGATCAACTCCTTCAAGAATATGCCAAGACTCTTTTTTCAGAGCTAGAAGAACTCAAAGATTTCATTCCCAACTTTGAAATTCAGTCCGAACCCGGGAGATGGTTGGTAGCCCACGGGGGAGTTCTGGTGTCTCAGGTTCAATACGTCAAAAAAACACCTTATAAAGAATTTATTATTTTAGATACGGGGATGAATCACTTGGCTCGTCCGTCATTGTATGAAGCTTACCATGAAATTCTTCCTCATAAAATTTCATTGCCGCCGAAACAGGTTTTTAACTATGAAGTTGTTGGACCCATTTGCGAGTCTTCAGATTTTATTGGTAAAAATAGAAATCTGACAGAGGTCCAACAAGATGATTTCATGGTGATCTCTGATTGTGGGGCTTATGGGGCGAGCATGTCGAACGATTACAATTTGCAACCTCGAGCTAAGGAAATCTGCATTTGAAGCTATGAACTGGAGTTATGAGATTCAATATCAACGGTTTCAAAACAAGTTGCATGACCTTGTAGGATTTTCAAAGTAAGGTCTTTAACATTTCGATAGTCATCTGTGGTCATAATTTCTATAGGAAGGTTTTGTGTCTTTTGTGAATGATGATTTTTCACTAAATTTTTCTTTTTAATCATGTCACTCAGATAAAATGCAGAATTGATAAGATTTATTTGATAGGGATCCTGATCAGAAGCAGCGAAGTTGTTTGCAAAAAAATCAAGAATGCTCTTTTTTAGCAGGGGATAGTGGGTGCAACCCAAAATGAGAGATTCAATTTTTACTTTTTTCATTTCTGATAAGTACTTGCTGATAACCAGGTCGGTGATAGGATCTTCAAATAATCCTTCTTCGACGAGGGGAACAAAAAGCGGACAAGCCTGCGAAAAAATTTCTCCGGTGTAATGAGCCGCTTGAAGTTTCTTGGTGTAAACCTGACTTTGGATAGTTGCCTTTGTGCCAAGAATTCCTATTCTTTTATCTAATCCCAGAGAGAGTGCGGCTTTAATTCCGGGATCAATGACATTAAACACGGGAACTTCTTCAAAGAAGGGATCATTAAACTGTGTCGATGCTGAATTGCAGGCAATTACAAAAGCTTTGCATTTAAATTGGGTTAAAAATTTCAAATTTTTTAAAGTGTAGTTTCTGATGGTCTCTGAGGATTTGTTTCCATAGGGTAGTCTTGCGGTATCACCAAGATAAATCCATCGTTCACTTGGAAGATGCTCAATCAATCCTTTTAAAACGGTAAGCCCTCCAATTCCAGAATCAAAAACCCCAATGGGACTATCTAAATAAGCCATGGGCCCTAGACTCAAACATTCCAGAGGAAGTCATTTCAATAAAGCGAGCTTTATCACAGATCTCACTCACTTGAACCGCATTGATATAGCTCATTCCAGAGCGAATCCCTCCAGAGAGTTCTAGAATCACATCATTGACATGTCCTTTAACTGAAACCAAAGTGGATTCTCCCTCTGGAGCCATGCCTTCGGGAACGCCTCCACGCCAAGAAACTTGGGCTGATTTGGAAGCCATGCCTCGGTACTGTTTTTTTCCATTTTTAATTTCTCCTGGAGTTTCAATCGTTCCAGAAAGCATGCCTCCCAACATCACAGAGCTCGCCCCAGCAGCAAAGGCTTTGACAATATCTCCGGAGGTTTTGATGCCCCCATCAGCGATGACAGGTACTCGGTGTTCCTTTGCTACTTCAGAACACAGGGCAATGGCCGTTAACTGAGGAACGCCCGCGCCTGTAATTATGCGAGTCGTGCACATAGAGCCTGGGCCAATGCCGACTTTAATAGCATCAGCCCCGGCTTGAATCAGATTTTCTGTCGCTTCGGGGGTGGCTACATTTCCTGCAATAATATCTATAGAAGAAAAATTATCTTTGCACCACTTCACCGTTTCAAACATTTGTATAGAGTGACCGTGGGCTATATCGATCGTCAGAATATTCACGCCAGCTTTTATTAAAGACCGAGCGCGGTCCTGGTAGTCGTCATTCACACCAATGCTTGCAGAAATATTTGTTAGCCCCTGCGCTTTCATTTTTTCTACATGTTTGACTTGATCCTCGATGGTCATAAATCGATGTAAAATACCTACGCCCCCAAGTTGGTCCATGGCAATGGCCATTGGAGATTCGGTGACCGTATCCATATTTGCAGAGATGATGGGCATCTCCATCCATTTATTTTTTGTTAATTGAGTCCCCAAACTGGGATCTTTTCTTGATCTCACATCTGATTTTGCAGGGACAATTAAAACATCATCAAAAGTTAAGCCGCGCCCTTTATTTTTAATATCTTTCCAGTTAAAAAATAATTCCACAAAAATCCTTTAGCAATGAGTTGTGTGAGTTGTATCCAAAGTTGTTACCAAGGTTTCCTTAAAATCAGTGCGAACTTTATTTTGAAGATAAATTTCCATCAGAACCAGAAAACCAACAAGACTCAAGGTTCCTTGCAGAACAGAGCTCAAGATGGCGAGCCAGGGATTCTCACTAAAATTTCGATAAGAATCAAGCAATGAGCTCAGCATTATTGGTAAAATTATTTGAAAAAAAAGCAAAGTCGAAAGGCTGGCCCACTTCCGAGAGAGAAAGATCCGTTCCGATTCTTTCAAAGCATCTACCAATCCCTGATCGTATTTCTTCTCCATAAGGACAATAAAAGGAACATAGGAATAACTTAAAAATTTATAGAATCCAGGAAGGATAAACAAGAAGCCCCACCAAATAGTTTTCCCCCAACTTCGAAGAGTTTCAATGATGAAAGATTCTATGTCAGAACTTTTTATCGATAAAAAGAACCACGGAGAAGGGTTCTTTAAATAAAAAATTGTGAACAGAGAAATGAGTGCGGGAAAAACAAGAGAATTAAGGAGATTAAGGCTTCCATAAAAAAATAAATCTAGGTTGGTATTTTGGCTTTGCCTTAAAGAAAATTCTAGTTTTTGCATTAAAAACTGTTCGCATAAAGAATTAGTTACAAATAACAAGAGAAGTAAGAAAAACAAATACTTAAGTAGAAATAATTTATTGAAAGTAGAGATTAAAATCTTCATTAAGTTGTCAATGTTGCAGTTTGCTCAAAAAAAAATCAATCATAAACTTTTTATATTCAATCATCAAAAAAAAAGAAGAAATGTGGTGACAATACAGTAAAAAAATGTTTTTTTGGTGCTTCTTTTTTACTCTGCCCCGGTGGCGAAATTGGTAGACGCACAGGACTTAAAATCCTGAGCTTCGTTAACACGGGCGTGCCGGTTCAAGTCCGGCCCGGGGCACCATTTCCAACAGTACTCGAACCCACACGCCGGGTCGGTACGAATGGGATCAGTTTTCCTTCTTTTTCCTTAAAATTTAAATTTTCGTTTCCGGGTGATGAGGTTCCATCAGTTCCGGTGGCTTTGTATTGCTCTTTGGTTGGTGCGTACATGCCGATTTTGATTTTCATCGGGTGAATCTCGATGAACTTCACTAGGTTAGTAAAGATAGGTCGTTGTTTTTCTTTTGGCGCAGCTTCTAAATTATTGAGAGTTCGCTCGATTTTGGCTTTTAAGCCGTCGTGGTCAATGTCTTGGCCGTATAAATCCATTTCTTTTGTTTTTAGTTTTTCTTTCGCTAATTTAGCTTCGGTGAGTTTTTGGTTCAGTTGTTTTATTTGCTCATAGAAAGCTTGTGCCGGGACATCTGACGGCAGTTCAGATACCCGTTGAACCAAATTGTTTATCTTTTTGGATATGTTTTGAATCTCTTGATCCAGTTGCTTTGTTCGGGTTTGAACTTCAGGCAATTCGCTTGATGTTTTTGATCGGTAGATCTCGATCCAATTTTCTATGAGATTTGGATCGTTCAAAAGTAATCGCAGTGATTTCGTCACGATCTCCTCAAGTCGCGGGGCTCTGATATTTTTGACTTGGCATTGATGAACGGTTTCCTTAGTGAAAGGATTCTTGATCTGCGCGTGGCCGTAATAATGATGCTTTTCTTTTCGCCCAGTTCCTGACTTTCCTCCGAGGGATTTTCCACACTCGCCACATTGAATAAGCTCAGTAAGGGGAAACGGGTATACTTTCCAAGACTCAGGCTTGTATCTATTTTTATTTTTTGCCAAACGCTCTTGGACTTTTCGAAATACATCTTCGTCAACAATGGCCGGCCAAACAGACTTGATTTTCTCAACAGATCCGTCTTTGTGTCGTAGTTTTTTTATTCCGATGTAAGCTTTGTTCGTTAGCAAAGACTGTAACGTATCCACCGAAAAGACCTTACCGCCACGATCAATTCCATGTTTATTCGTATATTTTTTATTGTGTATTCCAAGCTCAGTAATGGAAGCTTGAGTTTTACGAACTGTTTCCTGTTCAAGAAATATTTCAAATATTTCCCTAACTGTTTTAGCTTCCTCCTCATTTACAGCCAGTTCAGCTTTATTTTTTGGATTTCGGTCGTATCCCAGCGGAATCGTGCCGCCATTCCAAAGGCCGCGTTTACTGCGAGATAGCCAGTTTGCTGAAATTCTTTCAGAAGTTTGTTTACGTTCGTACTGAGCATAGTTGATCAAATTAAAAACCATCATCTCGCCGGATGCGGTTGTTGTGTCAAAATTCTCACGAAGCGTAACAAAGCTTGCTTTGTGATCTTTTAGTAAATCCCAGACTTCACAGAAATCTTTAATATTTCTGTTCAAACGAGAAAGCTCCGTTGCCACTATCAAATTGATTCGCCCAAGTTTAACATCTGTGAGCATTCGTAAAAACTCAGGACGGCCTTTCATATTCTTAGCGGACTTTCCTTCGTCACAATAAATATCAACGAGTGTACCCCAATTAGATTCACGTTTGTTTTGAAATTCAATATATTCAAGTAAACGATTTTTCTGTGACACCAATGATCCATCTTGAATACGAGCCTGCTCCTCAGTCGATACCCTGATGTAAATTCCAACACGTTTCATGCGGCCTCCTTGGTAACTGTTGTATCGTCGGCCTGATTTCCCAACTCGTCAATTTCAAGCAACGCCTTTACCAGTCGCACAATCATCATTTCGTACTCAGTTTGTTTTAAATTCACTTTTACAACTTCGACTTCATAATCATCTAAGTCATATTTTTTCAGCATTCATAATTTTTTATTTTCATCACTGCACCTCCCTTGTTACCTCATATAATTTCAAGATCAGAGCCACGTCTCATCACCCCGGTTCCTGACCACCTCCAACCACTCGTTGGGTGGGGGTGGTCAGGAAAAAACCCGTTTTAGGGGTGGTGAGACGTGGCGGCGCTTAACTGCTGAACTTTGTTTTGGAATAGCGTTTTTCAAAATGGTGAAATTTGAAAAATTATATTCAGATTGCAGTCTCATTATCGTCTCGTTAAATTTAACAGATGTATAAAACCCAGTGGTGGCGGAGGTGCGCCAACACTGGGCATGGAGACTGTCATAGAAATTAAATATTTATCACTTTTTTAGAGACTGGCGATCTTCCGCCACTGGTGAATAAGAAAATCGCCAGGCACTTGATTAGAATTAAAATCAGCAAGGCTAATTTCATTGGACCTGTACGGCGCCAAAAGCGAAGAGTAAATAGGAAACTCACTGAAATTATAAAATCAATTCAATCTTAAACCGACCAAATTTAAAAGTTCCATTTTTTCCGCAATACTGACATTTCCATTCTTTTCAGCTAACGCTATTGTCGACTCAATATCAGATTTATGTTTAGCCTCGAAAATTCGATCACTTAAAATGACAGATTTCATCCAATTGTATGAGTTCCCAACCGCACCACGTGCCCCAATTCTTAAAAGGTCGTTTGGCGATAAGTTTCCAGCGTTTTTAATTTTCAGAAGCCTCTCGAGATTTTGTTGCAGCGACACCGATTTATAGGGCGCAAACATTATTATTGACCAAAACGCACTATTTTTTCCTTCTAAAAAAATTGTAACAAGACCTGTGTTTAAACGTTCATCAGCAATTTTCTTAATTAACAAAGGTCCGATTTCATTAGCGGCTTTGGTCATCGAATAGAAACCATTGAGCCCTGTTTCAGCGAGCGGAAATTGGGCGATATATGGTGGAACCTGGGAAAGTTCTCGTAAAATTAAATCAACAAATAAGATATCAATTTGTTCTTGAAACGAGCGAAGATAGGGTCTTAGCTTAGTATAAATATCTATTATTGCAGTAATATCTAGCTCAGTTAAATTTTTCTTTTCTGGAACTAAATTCGAGTTAATCTTGGACCCGAAAAAAAGACTCCAAAATTCGATTTTCTGAAACACTGGAGGAAGGGTATATGTATTTCCTTTCGATCCAGTTACAGCATTTTGCCAAAGACCTAACAAATAATACTTTTTGCTTTTTATAATGTTCGTAACTGCAAGGTCTAAATCTTGCGTGCTTAGATTGTTACAAAGAGATAGCTTCTCCATTATTTTTCCGGAGTGCACCTGTTGAGCACATACCCCTTCAGGAAAACTAATTTCCCTTAAAACCTCAATCGTTGGAATTGGTTGGTAGTTGAAATGTTCGAGCGACATTGCTATCTTAACAGCTCGGAGACCATCGAGCATTCCTGCGTCGTCTTTAGAAGACGCTGAAAGTACTCTATTTAAAATCGCAAGTTGTATTTCTCCAGACAGTTTCTCATAAGTGGAATTCACCGAAAGAATTTCTCGAACGTTTGCCGCGACCGCGCCAACTAGCGGACCAGCGAAACTAGTTCCACTGGAAAGCTGACCTTTTTTATCACTGCAAAGACCTTTTGGATTGTACGATAAGGTATATATTTGATCTCCTGGCGCAGAGATTTCTCCAATATTCGAATGTTCGGCAAGGCCCCCCGTAAAGCGTGTAGAAGCCACCCTTAGATATCCATCGTCAATATCGGCATTTTTAATTAGAAAGCGATCGCGGGCAGACTCATTTCCAGCTGACTTTATTATCAAACAGCCCTTACTCTCTAAAATCTTAATTGTATCCTTAAATGCGACCTCGTCTTGGGGTGTGTAAAAATTTGGATCTGATCCATGGCTTGCATTAATGATTTTGTAGCCTCGAGCGCAGGCATCTATATAAGCGTCGCGGGCAATCTTTGCATCTATACCACCTTTGGATCCAGGTATAGATACACTGTAGATACCAATTTGCCCGCCTTGATAAAGTCCAAAATAGGCGGCATAAATGGATGCCACTGAATAGCCGTGGGTAGTCTCTGCCTCGTCAGGTAAAACCAAGCCGGCACCCAGTGAATAATATTTAATTTGAGATTTTAGTTCAGGTAAATAAGTTTTTCTAACTCCAGAATCCACTATGGCGATTTGCGTTTTTTCAGCAAGCGGGTGACTTGTTCTCCAATTTCCCATTGCTTCAACCATGAGGTTTCCAGAAATAGCCTCGTTAGCCCAAAACTTGTCCTGTGTGCACGATTCATTACCACTGGCCAAACAAATGGAAGTAGTATAAATTGCGATAACTGCAAATATGCTTTTTTTCATTTTTCACCGTCTTCGAGTAAGTATCTATGTATAGCAAAAAAACTAAGCCGCTACGACTGTTTTGATTTAGACGAAGTGACCATTTAGGGAAATCTACTCGGGTGCGGTCAGATTGTTTATTAGGAGCTGTTTATTCAACCTGGGCTAGCTTGCCTTTAAAAAAGTAAATCCGAACTCGAACTGAGCCCCGCAAGCTGTCGCGATTTTGGATAGGAACGGAATAGACGGTGTTCTTTTATCTGATCCACTTTCAAGGCGCGCGATAACACTTTGTGATGTCCCAACCTTTTTCGCCAACTGAGCTTGGGTTAAGTCTGCCTTTAGGCGCGCTGACCTGACAGCGAAAGCGATAGCTGTTTTTGAGCTCTCTTCTTCGTAGTGCATACGAACAGTTGGGTCTTTCAGTAATTTTTTGAAAAAGTCTTTTCCTGATTTTGTGTTTTTCATAATCCTAAAACCTCTTTCATTCTTTTTTCAGCTAAATCCAGATCATTAAGTGGCGTCTTCTGTGTTGTCTTTTTAAAAACATGAAGCCAAATCATCGTTTGTCCTTCAATAATTACATAGGCGATTCTAAAACCGCCTCTTGGAGCATTAAACTTTATCTCCCAAAGTTTTCCTCTGAGTGGCTTAAACTGAACCCTCGGGCAATCTAGACCGTACTTTCCAATACCTTCAAAGACATCAGCAAAACGAGCTTGATCACCTTTAGGTAAATCCGTGATAAAGTCTTCGATGGGCGATGAGCCTCTTTTTGAGAGATAGAGTTCAATTTTCATCAGTTTCTATTATAGCCAATTGGCTATATTTTGCAAGTTTTAATATTTTGCCGAACAAATGCCTCAGAGGCTCCAATAGCAAGGGCAACTTTTTTGGATGATCTATACTTTAAAATCAATTTTAGTAGGTCTTGAGGGACCAAAGCCTTTGGTTCGGGGACTTCCTCGAAGTCAAACTCAAATAAAACTGGCTTCGCCGCCCAAAGCGGTTCTTCTACTTCGGTCTCTCGCGCACCATTTTCGTCCGGAGACGAGGACGATGAATCTTTACCCATACCGAATAGATGTAACTAGCAAGGCAGGACGAAGTCTCTGCCTGCGGTCGCATTCAGCAATGGATATGGGTCCGGCAAGGGATTCGCTCCACCGGTAAAGCTCACAGCGGTTTTCGCCAGAGCGATTTGGGGGAGCTAAGTAGCTGTGACTGCGTAAAAGCAGGAGACCCCGAGGAACTGTGGGTTAACGCCAGAAATTTCAGCCTAAACAAAAATTAAACTGTCGACGAAGACGAGTTAGCGGAAGATATCGGTGGCCCAATCTGGTGGTGTAGTGGAAGGCAATAGTCCGAACTCTTGAGGAGATAGCGAATAGCTCAAGCGGACCCCGGTCTTGTTTAAGGCAGTAGGCGGGAATTTCAAAGATCATTGCCTAGTAAGTTACTCCGAACGAAGGACGTAAGAATCCATTTTCAGCCGGTAGGCTGAACAAGGGGAAAATAATTAAATTTTAATTTAACCTTTGTTGTTTTACTTTGCAGAACTAACAGTTTGCTCCTGAATAACTCCAGTAGTATCAACTGTTAGTTTTCTTTTTACAATCATCTGATGATTTTCGTGATGAATATCCACACCCAATTTTTTTAGTTTTCTGACATAGTTTTCTATCTGTTTCTCGACGGGATCACCACGTATATATCCTAAGTCTTTGTATTGAGTATTTCCGCCAAGAACTTTATAAATCACTCTAGCAAGTCTATTGGCAATGGCCACTTTGGCTTTGCTGGTGCCAATTCTAGATTGAAGCTTTCGGTATTTAGATCTATAAAAAGACCCTTTTTTCTGTTTAGCTCCATTGGCAGCTTGTACTAGGATTTTTTTGAAGTGGGGGTTTCCATGTCTACATTTTGCTCTTTTTTTTTACCAGCTGACTCATTATTTCCACTAGCTACACCCGCCCACGCCGCAAACTTTCTTTCATCTGCAAAGCTGCTCATATCTGCAGTTGCCTCTGCAATGATAGACATCGCAAGGATTTTATCAATACCTGGAATTTTATCTAATTCCTCTACGAGATGAGCATAGGGAAGTGTTTTTTCCGTTAACTCATTTTCCACATCAAGAATTTGGGTCTGGATATTTCGATACTGTTTCAGTAATTCATTTAAAACAAAAATATGTTCTTTAGTAAAACAATTGGTTAAGGCTCTAACCGCGTCCTCCTTTCTTTTTATTTTAGTAGTCACACTTGCTGCTAATGTTTGCGCATTAGTAACACCATCTGCAATCAGATCTAAGATCTTCTTGCCTGCTACTCCGAAGGTGTCTGATACTATCGAGCTCCATTTAATATTGCCATCTTGAAGAACTTTCTCAACTCGGTTTTTCACTCGTGAAAGATCATCAACCAAATTAGTGCGATGACGGCTCAATAGTCTTAGCCGTTGGTAAATACCATCTGGAACGAAGGAGGCTCTGATTAAACCAAATCTATGAAGTTCGGCTATCCACTGGGAATCTTTGATGTCAGTTTTCCTGCCAGGTACATTTTTAATGTGGCTTGCATTTCCAACTATCACCTTCAATCCCATTGGTTCCAAAACATTATAGATTGGCTTCCAATATTGCCCTGTAGACTCCATTGCCACATCTTTAACTCCTCGTTGAAGAAGAATTAATCCCATAGCTTTTAAGTCATCTGTCATTGTGGAACACTCAAAATGTTCTGACTTTGGATCTTCATTACCATCACCAATTAAAACAGTAATAGCCAGAATATCTTTATGGACATCAATGCCAGCAACGTGGGTTTTTAATGCTTTCATGGAACTCTCCTTTGTTTAAGATAGGGTCTTTTAAAGGAAGAGCATGAGCGGCACCTATAAAATTTGCCTAGCGAAGCCATAGTTTTAAAAATAATAATATCATTGCCCCATACGACGGTTCTTAAAAGCGCTCACCCGGCCACATTGAACTCCGACCTCAGTCATTACTTCGCAAAAAATAATAACTCCAGCCAAACAAACACCGACCTTGTTATCCTTTAAAAAACGATTCCTTTTTAAAAGAAGTTCAGATAAAAAAAATAAAAAAATGAATACATGATTAAGATTTGAAAAAATTTCAATTGAAAATAAATATATGAAGCTAAGACCACTTACATTCTTGATGGTGGGGCGAAGCTACATGGGCATTGAATACGGGACGAACACCCGGTTCGACCGAACCCGTACTTATGACGCTATATCAAAAATACATTTTAATTCGAGATGACCATTTGCGGTTCTACGGTTCTAATTGAAAACCTCCTAAATGCGAAAGACCACGAAATCATTAATCATTTAGAACGATTTGCTAGAAGAAATTACCGCGTAATTTTTACCTTCTTGATACTTTGTTATTCCCCGTATAGTGTCCTAAAAAAAAGGAGTTCTTATGAAATTAATTATTGTTAGCGCTATCATGTTATCAGCAAATCTTCTTTTCGGAGCTGCGGAACCAGAATCCATTGTGAACTGTGCTGTTTACTCCAAACTAAACGATCAAGATCCTAGACCTGTGAGTATAAAATTGAGATCTTACACTATCAATAGTAACTATGAGGTTGGTATCATTGGCGACGAAACTTGCGCAATCGCAGGAAAATTTCGTGTGGTTCTAGATCCAACTAATCATGGTATCCGCATTGTTATAGCTGACGTATCTAATTCTGCAGGTCTGGTTAATAAAGCCGCATGCCAAGATCAAAACAATCCCCCGATGAACATGGGCATACCCTATTACACACCAATCGTTGCGGCATTGTATCAAAGATTGCCAAAGGACGTAAGTGCGCGCGCAATTTCTACTCATGGTTTTACGGGACTGCAATACGTTTACGGACGTAATGGAAAGGGCGAGTTACAGATTTATTGCAATTAGATAGTACTTTCATAAATATGGCCCTTAGATTTTTGCTTTTCAAATGAGGGCCAGTTAATCAATCATTCGTAACTACTCTTTACTTCTAAAAAAGTGTTCAGATCGTATAAAATCGATCCTAAACGGCCCACTGACAAGCCGCGATTGATCGTAAAAAGAAACGAATTTAAGTCGAGATTTTTATTCACATCTTAAATCACTTTGTTTCCCAAAGCGGCTGCGCTACCATGAGTCAGTAGCCTAAATGACTTAGGACAGGAGCTCGTGTCGTGATTCGATGGTTAGGATTGATCTTCATTTTACCTGGTACCGCTTTAGGTAAATCGGTCGATTGCAGCGTAGAGGTCAATAAAACGAATGACCGACAAATTGACATGGTACTTCCCAGTGGCAACCAGATTTCGGTAGTTGGCCATCGCCATGCTAAACGTCAATCAGGCGCATTCGATACCGAATCTGCATTCCCTGCAATCCTGGCTCTTTCGAAACAGGATCTTGCAAAAAATCTTACAAAGGATCCATCGTGGCCTCAAAAAATCAAGGAGGCGATCAAAAGCGAGGCGGCCGCGATTAAACAATACAGTGACGATTACAAGAACCTTGAAACGAATCTTGAGCAAAACCGTTATGTCGGAGTTGGCATCGAGGTTCCAATAGAAAGGCTGATTTGGAATGCCGAAAACTCCACTAAAATAATCGAAAATTCAAAATTTGCTTTTGACATGCTAAAAGTTGAAACCAATTTAAGACAACGCTATAAACTACTTGCCCTGTCTCCACAATTTCTTCTAAAGCAACAACGACCTTCGTTATTTAAAGGGCGCCAGATTTTTACAGCAGAGCCGACTCAACCAGAAATTAATGACTATAACAAACAGTTCTGTTCAAAAATTCCAAAAGCCAACACACCTAGTGAATTCGCAAGTTTCGCTGCTTTTACCTCGAGTATACGCGCTCGGTTACCGGATAGAGAGGGTGAAGTGATATCATTTTTCGCTAATGGCGACCCCGTCGAGGATAAGTTGCTATCCGTAAACCCTATGTTACGAGCAGCTCGATTCAAACCAGCAGAGCTAGCAGCTGAACTACTTAAATCATTTCCTATTGAGATCACAGAAACCGAAAGAAAACATCTTATGACTTATTTTGAAATAAGGCTTCAGAATGCTAGCCGCTTTGAGGGGTGTTCAGCACGTGATGCTCTAATCGCAAAAAATCTTGTTCGCCAATCTGACAAAGGCTCAGTGATTAATTTTATTGGGGCAAACCACTTGCCTGCGATAAAATATTACCTAGAGGAAGAATGCAAGAAAATAGTTAGTGGAAAAGAGCCAGTAAAGAAGGATCTTCCGGTGTCGGCAGGGACACGTTAACTTAGAACCCCTTTTGCTCACACCCGGTTAGGTTTCAGAGACAAAAATTTGTTCTAAGATTTTAATGTTGGGCTCGTAGAAAATTCCATGAAAACGTTCACGGATTTTACTGGCCGCAAATCGAGGATACATTCCAGTACCATAACCAGGCCTCCTAAATAGAAGTGAGAGAATTGACTAGCTAAATTTATGATCTCTGCAATGGGATGGATTTCAGATTTTCTAAGTTGTTTAGGAAAGCCAGTTCCCTCTGATTTTTCATGGCGCTGAGCAGTAATGCTGAGAATAGCTTCGGGAAATTTTCCATAACGAGCGAGGAGTTCAGCACTTTCAACTGGATGCATCTGATACTTTTCAAAATCTTCTTTTGAAAGAGCTTCTGGCGTCGATTTTTTTAACTGTTCATTCAAAGGCATCAAGGCAATGTCGTGAAAAAGTGCTGATGCTGATACAATAAATAAAGTGTGTGGCGATGTCCAACTACGGCCTTTGGCGATCATTAGTGAAATGATCGCAGTAGATATATTATGGTTTGTCAAATTGGATTCTTGATCACACGCACTTTCTAAAAGTTCGACGACATGCAATTCCGGGCATCTCTTTTTCAAAACCGGCTACATCGTTAAAGCTAAGAATTCCAGCCCTCTTTTTAGATCGTTTCTCAAAAATATGAGGAACCCAAGCAGGAATTACAACGAAGCAACTTCAGTTATAATAAGAATTATTTGGAATAAACAAGAGCCTTAAATCCGCCCATTGAAAATCGTTTCACATCAAATGGCATTTTAATTCCATCCATTTTCATGCGAGTGTCACTATGAACTTTTGCATTCACAGAAGCTCTGTGCTTTTTAGACTTAAAGACGACGAAGGCAAGAACAACAGTCTCATCTTTTTTGAGCTTACACAACTTTGGAAAAGTCTGTCCCCAGTTTACTTTTAAATCGTCCCCTATACATTCGTAGTAATCAAGGGCTCCGTGTTCCATCCATAATTTGCATCCAAGGTTGGCCATTTTCATATATGCTTTTACGTTCTTCTTTTTGATTGGTATTAAATAACCATCAACATATTGACTCATTTTAATCTTCCTCATTTTTTAAAGTTACTATTGCATAGCCTGCATATTCTTCCACTTAAATTCCAAAAAAACTGATTGATTAAATTGGCTCATTTTGTTCTATCTACTTCGCAGCTTCAGCGACAGTCTTTAGCTTAGCTAGACCCTTTTCAAATTCACCACCGACCATTTTTTCAACGTTCATAATGATACCCATCAGACGAAACAAGAATCCATTGTGCCCATCGACGCTCCGTTTAACTTTTGTAGCGCCATCAACGGGAGTTAACGTGACTTCTGCAAGCTGTGACATCTCCATTGGCTTCGTATAGGTCAGTTGCGTTTTTACTGATTTATTAGGAATACTTTCAATGACAACGGCATTGCCAACACCCATTTTTCCATTGCTATCCCAGCTTGATTTTGAACCAACTCCTTCTTCCGGCCCGGAGTATTGCATTTTCACTCCAGGGTCAGAATCTTGCCAAGGCATCCAGTCATTCATTTTCTTTGAGTTGTTGATATATGAGAACAAAGCCTCAGGGCTTGCTTGGATGACGATCTCACGTGAAATTGTGCATGCAGAAGGTTTCAAGGCGACGTAGATTAGAAATCCACAGAGAGCCACGACTGCAACAACTAATATTTTAATTAACATTTTCCCTCCTATGGTTATAAACGAATTGAAACTTTTATTTCATTGAATGAATACCGATCATGTTACCTTCAGTATCTATAGCAAGTGTGATAAATCCATACTGGCCGATAGACATTTTTGGCTTGTGAATTTTGCCGCCTAGTTTAGGAATCATTTTTTCCTCTGTGGCGCAGTCTTCGCTACCAAAGTAAATGATCGTGCTGATTCCGTTTGGAGTGAGTCCATTCATTCTTACAAGAGAGCCTGAGCAGCCCCACTTATCTGGGTTCGATGGAAAGCCCCACATTTCACCTTCGTGAAATGGCATATGAGAGAGTTTAACTTTAAAAAGTGACTCATAAAACGCCTTAGCTCGGTTCATATCAGACACGTAAATTTCAAACCATCAAACTGGATTTTGCATATAAACATCTCCTCGTGTGGATATTAGTATACATACTATTTAGTATGTTGTCAACAGATCTCATTTTTGATATGCTTGAATATATGAAGGCAAAACGTCGCTCAGCAAAGAATTCTCGTAACCTTGAACGTTCTAGAAAGGAAATTCTAGATGCGGCGTTTGTCGAGGTCTTTACCAAGGGATTTCAAGGCGTAAGTATTGACGATATCGTTGCAAAAACAAATTTAACGAAAGGTGCGTTTTATCATCAGTTTCCAACAAAGCTCGAAATGGGTTATGCTTTGGTTGACGAAGTCATCAAACCAATGATCATCGATCGATGGATTACACCTTTAGAAAATTACGAAAATCCTTTGGATGGAATTTTGGCTCAAATGAAGACCTTAATAGGTGATTGCGATCCAGTTCATTTGAGGCTTGGATGTCCATTAAACAATTTGGTTCAAGAGATGTCTCCCGTTGATAGAGAATTTCACGAAAGGCTACAGCTTGCATTGAAACTGTGGATTGATGAATTGGAATCTCAACTTAAGCGCGCTAAAAAGTCGGGGTATTTAAAGCCAGACGTCAACACAAGACATGTCGCCCACTTTGTGGTCATGGCTCACGAAGGTTTCTACGGTTTGCTAAAGGGCCTGAATGATCCGCGAGCTTTCTCAGCTCTATATTCCTGCTTAAGACGATATTTTAACACCTTACTATTCAATCAAATATAAAGGAGGATTATTGAGTAAAAGAAATTTCACAATTTGGATGGCGTCCCGTTTCTGGTAGAAACTTTTTAGAAATACTCCAGAATGATTTTTTATTTTTATTTTCTAAGCTGCATACAAGTCAAGTTCTAGTTGTTGAATCATGTCTACTTTTTCAAGTTTAAT
>JAFLCC010000024.1 GCA_017302835.1 Deltaproteobacteria bacterium
TAAACTTGAAAAAGTAGACATGATTCAACAACTAGAACTTGACTTGTATGCAGCTTAGAAAATAAAAATAAAAAATCATTCTGGAGTATTTCTAAAAAGTTTCTACCAGAAACGGGACGCCATCCTTGCGATGATGAGCTTCCACTCGTCAAATCGTGACGATCTTCGTTCGGCGCAAAAGAGGCTTGAAACCATCCTGCGAACAATTAAGGAATTTGATGAAGGTGCCAACCTTGGAGGGAGGCTACCTACAACTTGGTTCAGTGCAAAGATCGACGGTCTCGCTCCAAACGATCATTTAAAGAAAGCGCAGCTGGCTGTTGTGGCGGCGTCAAACTTCCTGCAAACACAGCGAAAAACGTTAAAACGTGGGCGCCCTGTAGGCGATGAAAAGTTACTTCGCGCGCTCGAAGAACTTGAGAGATTTGGCCGGCAGTACCTTCGAAATGTTACTGTCGATGCAGTAGATTTTTGGCAAATTCTAGGAAATGACGTTCTGCAATTCGACGAAGCTTTAGAGCATATTAACCTAGTCAGAGACACTTTTTTGATTCACGCCGCCTCATCTCTAGTTGGCCGGTCTGTCGAGTTTAAACGAATTCAAGGCTTGGTGAATGCTCGGGCCTGGAAGAATCTAGACCCGCTTTTTTAGTAGAATGAATGACAGGTCCTAGTCATGAATGACAAGGCGTCATTTTAATCCAAAAACTAGGCGATTTCTGCGCGCCGTGCCGGGTGCAAGGAAGAAATGGCAGGGAAGGACCCAGAAATGGCACTATTGCAAACGACTCGACGATGTTTCGTAAGTGCGTTACAAAGGTTATGCTATGAACGAACAAATAATTAAAGACTTGAAGTCAGCCGAGCGGTTGCCAGGCGCCATATTACTTTCGGGTGATTGGGGTTCAGGAAAAACGTATTTTTGGAATCACAGTGTAGTGCCTGCCCTAAAAGGTGTGCATCCAGTTTACTTATCCGTATTTGGACTTAGCTCCATCAGACAGATCAAGTCTGATCTGGTTGCGCGCAACCTACTTGCAAATCCAGTGGGAAAGAAACTCGACGATTCCCTCGGAAGTTTTACAAAGATAATTACGGGTGTCAGTAAGCAAGTTGCAAGTGCCGTAGGCAAGGTAGCTGAAAACCAAATCGGTATAAATCCAATTGATCTGTTTTCGAAGATTGTCCCAGACGTTGATCCATTAGAGTTCCTTCCGTCAAATTTAGTAATTTGCATTGATGATTTAGAGCGATGTTCTCCAGAGCTGATAGTTGAAATTTTAGGACTTATTTCGTTTTTGACTGAAGAACGCCAATGTAAGGTTGTAGCTCTTTCAAGCCAAGAGGCGTTGGCGAAAAAATTAACTGATACCCCTTATATCGAAAAGGTTTTTTGGAAGACAGTTCGTTTCCGGTCAGACCTCAATGAGGCTTTTGACGTGTCAATCGATAAGTATGTTTCAAAGTCGGCACGGAAGAGTGTCGCAAGTCACAAGAAAAGTTTGTTGGAAACATTTCGAGCGTTCGATCACAAAAATATCAGAACTCTAAATCAATGTTTACGATGGATATCTGATCTGCATGAATTAAAAATCGAATTAGCGCATGAATACGCCTCTTATCTGGCAGCTCTAACAATTATTAAATCAACTAAGGGTAGATTACTTAGCGATCCAAAAATTTACTCTTTCGGGAACGGCTATCATTTAACGGAAGCCATCGAGAAATCGAAATCTAAGAATCAGGCGGCTAAAGAATTGAGCGACGAAGACCGAGAATCGCTTCTAATTTACGATAACTTTTTTAAGAACCGTAACAATCCCTCATCGGTCGGACTGTACAAGATGGTTGACTCAAACTACATAGACGCTGAATTCATTCTCAACGAGATTGATCCTCCAAGTAAAAAGACAAAGGCCTATAAAACAACGACGAAACTAACGCAACAAGAGTGGCTTTTTGAAGACGATAAGCGTGCGAAGACGCTTCGAGCTGATGCCATTAAAGTCCTCAAGACCGAAAAGAAGCTAGGAAGTCGATATGCTCTGGGTATTTTCAACGGGATTGTAAAGCTCGACCAAATCTTGGGACGGAACTCAGACGATGCGAAGGCTGCTTTAGAGAAGTTTATCGATTCAACCAAGTTCGACGGCGAAACTCTTTCTGATTTGTCATGGGATTTCAGAACTCAAGAAGAAAGAACTGTCCTTGAGCCTTACTTCAAAGAGTTGCAGAAACGGCGATCGGAAAAAGTTAAAAAAGAAATCAAAGCGGAGATGATTCAAGGCGCTTCGAAAGGCATTAAAGTTGACATTTTCTCTGGAGAAAGACGTTTTAACGAAGCACTTAAGGATCTGGCTATTGACGTCGATGTCAATGCGGCTATGGAAAAGGCTTTTTTCAAGCACCCCGCAGTACATTATGATTTCTATTTCTACATGCGTACCAGAGGCAAAGAGTCGAATTGGGGCGAGGTCATCAAAAAGGCAACATTGAAACGACTAAAGGATTTCAAGTTGAAGAATAAATTGGATTCGATTCAAACGAAACGGTTGAGTTATTTAATTCAACGGTACGAAATGGGCGACGATGAAATTCGGTAGTGCTCGCAAGGAAGGAATCTTAATGAGGAAAACAATTCTGGCAATTGCTCTAATGCTAAATGGTTGTGCGAGCGTCCCCAGTGCACAGGCATTAGAGCGACACTTTTCTTGCCTCGAAGATAGTAAGCGTCTTGAAGCGCGTTCGAAGGAATTGGCCGAAATAGTAAAGGCTGATCAGGATGAACGTCATAACTGGCAAAGTAAGACGCCTGAAGAGATGATGAAAGTTGCAGATAATGATGTTTCGAGGCGCAAACGTGTTGGTGAAATTTTTGGCGAAGGCTGTTTCTCAAAGGCTGAAGACTATGCGGCCGCTGCGCTTGTTTATCAACATGGCGATGCGCCAGACCATTTCTATCAAACATTCATCTGGTCGAGACGAGGCGTAGAGCTTGGAGACAAATCTCAGGAGCGTATGATGGCTCTGGGGATTGATCGATACCTGGTTAATATCGGTCAGAGGCAACTCTTCGGAAGTCAGGCTACGAAGCCAAATGAAAGCAAATGTTGGTGTCTTCAGAGAATTGAAAAGAGCTTTCCCGACAAAAGGCGCTCTGAAATCGCCGGAAAAAGTTTAGCTCAGGCACTTGATTGGCTGAAGGAACTAAACGCGGGTCAGATATGTCCAATTTCAGAATGTGATGCCGACCTAAAGCCTACTCCAAGAGGAAGTGTTCCGGGCTTTTGGTAATTTCCCACGCGACAAGGGAGATTACTTTTTCTCGCGAATATCTGTTTTAACCACAGTTCCTCCAAGATGGGCGGCGTGTTCTTCTAGTTTCTCGTCGTATTGCCAAGGTCGTTGAATGACCACGAGGAAGTCCAAAGGTTTCTTGCTACCTATAAATCCACAGAAGCCTACCCAGATGTCTCCCTTGTGCTTGTACTTGGATAACTCAGCATGAACTGAAATCCGTTTCTCAGGCCCAATGTAGTCGTCATGCTTAATAGACATAAACGTTATTCCTAAACGGGGTGAATAGTCTTCATCAGGAGGTATAGAGAAACTGTGCATTTTGCCGTCTTGCTCGGACTTAGCCTTCGTTTCTTTGATTAATTTCATGAAGCCTTTGCGCATATCACCACTTAAATCGAGCAAATGGAAAACGACGTCGGTGATTTTAGGATGGTCATGAGTCGCAAGCTGTTCAACAAACAAATCAAATTCTTCGTCTTTCCATCTGCTAGCAAGTGGATTGTGTTTTGGATCAACTTCAATCCCTAAAGTTTTCGGTAAGTAGTCTTGACTGAGAATTTCTGCCAAACCACCGTCGAGCGCAATTCGATCTACCTCAGGTTCTTTCCATAGCTTATTTTGAAGGTGATACGTTAAAAATACTGATTCCTCGTCGGCAATTACTTGGTCTGCAAGCGCAATCCGCTGGCGAACGTAGTAAAGAAATTCATACGGATTTTTAAGATAATGGGCTACGATCTCTAAGTCGAAGATAGTCAAAATCATCGGGAGGGGATCAGCCTCTTCTTTTTGTAAAAGTACCCTAGACTGATGAGCTAGAGATGGATAGTTCTCAGTGGTAACAACCAGAACATATACCTCCTCTACGGACTCAATTCCTTTAACGGCTCGCCCTCTGTCGTCTACGAAAGTTGCTTTGCGATCAAGAATGCATTTCCGTGCGAGCTTACCTTGATTGAACGCATCCTGAACGCCTGCTTGAAAATCCTTTTGGAGTTGTTTGTCGTCGCCAAGTCTTGAAAGCTCAGTGAGTTTTTTTGACTTGATTTGAACACACAAACCTTTGTTGCCGAGAATACAAAGAACATCGATATCTGTTTCGGTATGTCCTTTCTTAATTTCAACTTTTACAGATTTGTAAACTAGATCTTTTCCGAAGACATCAGCAAGAAATCGAAAAGCAAGCAATTCGCCGGCGTCTCCGCGATGCTTTGCTAGATTGTTACGGTAGTCTTTATCTTCAGCCATCCAATAGTAAGGGCTCTCGTATAAGGCTTCGGCCAAAATAAATGTAACTGGTAAGAAAAAACGATCCTGATCAATCTTCAAAAATGGATGAGACCGGCACTTGTTGTATGATCCTATTGATTGCAATCTTTCGTTGGTTGATGCTGATGGCTTGCATGAGAATAGCTCCAAAAGAATGTTGCCACCGGCAACAGAAGATACGTCTTCACGAGTGATAACAAAGAGATCAAGAAGGTTTTTACAAAAATTCTCAAAACCTTTCTCGCGAATGGTGTCTGCTTCTTTCTCAGCGATCTTTTCCAACTCAAAAAGATCTGCGTATTGAAAAATCTCAGATGCTTCAAAAAACTGCTCAACCTCTTCTTTTGGGTGAGACGTTTCGATTTGCTCTCTTAGTTCTTTCGACATTTGACGAACAAAAAGATTTACGCGCTTGCCTTTTTCTTCCAGTCGCTTTTTAACACACGAAAAAAAGTCAGCTGCGCTCTGGGGACTGTATCCTCTCTTTTGAATTAGCCAATCGAGATCGAATTTGTACTTGTGCTCAATTAATCTGATCAACTGAAAATCATATGCGCCTGTGCCAGCATAGTGAATCGGTTCTACAAGCATATCACCACGGCCAAATAATTCCTTTTCCCCAGGGGGCGTTGAAGTTCCTTTATGCAACTTCTCCAACTCGTTCATAAATGGGAGGTGATATGAACTATGCAGCTCATCGAGTAAATCTTTTGTCTTTTGTTTCATCTTCATCAGAGCTTGCGGTGACTCAGGGAGTGAAAAGTCGATGTCATTTTGAGCTAGAAAACCGACTATCAATAAAGCTTCGTTCATGCTGAGGTGCTGATGCGGACTTTGCTCATGTATTTGGTCGATAATGATGTGAAATTCATCAAATAAAAGGAGACAAAGGGAGTAGATATATCCCTTTGATCTCAGAAGATCTTTTAGTTCGGCGATGATTTGCTCGCTAGTTCTTTGCAATACTTTATACCTTTCTTGGCTCCACGGTTTCTAAATTACCTCCGCGATGTAATCACGGAGGTGTTAGGGTGGCGGGCTTACGATTTAGAATTTGTTCCTTGGTCCCGTCGGAATTGTGGATTCCAAAAACCGTTTAGCATGTTCAGATACTTCACTCGACGCTGGGAACGCCCTGCGGTTGTTTTGTCGAAGGACTGATTCGCGCTATGACCGAAATCTTTAAGCTGATAGTCGCGTTCATCTTCTGTATTTAACTCAAGATGTACGTCGATTCCCTTTTGAATTTCGGAATCGTAGGTAAGCGAACAAATGGATGTCATTGTGCCCGAAAGCGAGTTCCAATTGCTAAGGCTGTCAACCTCAGAGAGATTGCTCCCTCTGTATTCATTTACGTAAACCTTCGTATCTCGGTCGAATTTCGCAAAAAAATCTGCTAACTCACCGGCGGTTGGAAGTTTGGCTGCTATCGGCTTTTCTGAGCTGGAATTCGCTACCGATTTCTCCGTAACAGGCTTCGCAATATTTACCTCCGCCGATAGGGCCGAAGCAGTATTCCAGTCTTTGACTCCAAAAAGCCTGGAGACGATCTCCAGAGAATGGCCGTGTTTGACCTTCACGCTGTATTTTTCCAGCATGATTTCGCAAAGATGTTTTGCGCGTTCTTTCAATTGTTCTTTTGTTGGTGCTTGCATAGCACAACTCCTTTTATTGGACTGCTGATCTTCTAGTGGTCGCACTAAAGATTCAGTCCTTAAAAAAAGTTGTTATGACTTCTTTTGACGACGGGAAATTCACCTTAGCTTTACAGCCGCGACCGGCAGGTCTTCCCAAACCTGCGATCAGTTATAAATTATTTTAGAAATAGGTCAAACCGTTGAGCATCAAAGCGCTGTAGTCATTTTCGTAGTCAGATAGATTTGTGACTACGCGAGATGACTACAAAGTATTGCAACCAGCGTGTGAGAACGTGATTAAACGTGATTGACGAAAATCGATGCCCGCGAAAGCTTTCTTGCTAAGTTATTAAATGTTTTGGGGTTATCCCAGAAAAACGAAACCCGCTTGTTAGGCGGGTGAAATTGGATGGGGTACATGGACTCGAACCATGGAATGATAGAATCAAAATCTATTGCCTTACCAACTTGGCTATACCCCAATATAAAAATATTGAATACAATACAATCGAATTAAGAATTAAAGAAAAAAATAGAGATTATCAAGTCTTTTCTTTAATTGCTTAAAAACTATTCAGAAATAGTTACGACGATGATACGGTTACCTCGGGCTATACGAAAAGTATTTGATTTTTTATCTAATTTATCAAAAACCTCTTTAGCTGTTGTAACTTCTGTTTTGTTAACATCTAAAATCAAATCTCCTGCTTTTAAACCTGCAAGGTAAGCTAAAGAACCTACCTCGACGCTTAAAATGATAGGTTTAACAACTTCCTCAGGATAGTTCCATTGTTCACGAAGGTTGTCGGTAAGATCCGTAACAACAAATCCCATATTATTTGGAGCTTTCCTAGCTTCTGAGCTTCTTGGGTCCATGGTTTTTTGAGTTAGCTTCATATCGCTGGGTCGTTCGGCAATTTGAACGGTTAAATTAGTTTTTTTACCGCCTCTTAAAACGAGGGCTTTTAATTTATCGCCGATTTGACCATCAGACACGGCATCCATCAAGTCCGTTGAGTTTTTAATTTTTTTTCCATTAAAATTGAGAACGATATCATAGGCCTTAAATCCGGCTTTAGCTGCGGGGCCGCCCCTTTCAACTCCCACGATCACGGCTCCGCTAGAGCCTTCCTCGAGCCCTACATGTTCGGCTGCGTTTGGGTCCAGATCGCCCAATTGAATGCCAATATAGCCTTTTCTGATGGAACCCCTGGATTCTAACTCAGGAATAATTTTTTTAACTTCGTCGATAGGTATGGCAAAACCAATTCCTTGAGCTCTTGCATCAATAGCTTGATTGACGCCGATAACATAACCTTTTGTATTAACTAAAGGTCCACCTGAGTTGCCTGGGTTAATGCTGGCATCGGTTTGAAGGAGGGGAACTTTGTTAATCTCCTCAAGGTCTCTGCCGATGGAAGAGATAATTCCTTTACTCACAGAATGCCCATGACCAAAGGGATTTCCAAAAGCAGCTACCCATTCTCCAACTTCTAAATCTTTACTGCTACCTAGGGAGGCGGCTATTAATTTTTGAGGAACATCAATCTTAATAAGTGCTACATCGATTCGAGCATCAGCTCCGATGATTTTTGCTCTATAAAGTTTTTCAGATTTTTCAGAGAGTTGAACTTCAACTAAATCGGCACCTTGAATGACATGATTATTGGTTAAAATGAGTCCATCTTCTCTGATGATAAATCCAGTTCCAAGGGAAATTTTTTGTGGCTTGTTGGGACGTAGCTGAGGGCGTACACCATAAAATTGCTCGAACATTTCCATCATGGGATCGCGATAGCGTTGGCCTCGGATCAAAGCACTTGAAGAAATATTCACAATGGTTGGATTAATATTTTTAGCAAGTTCAACAAACAAGTTAGAGGGAAGAGGGTCGCTGAGTTTAAGTGGGGGCGGTGGTTTGGAAACAAATTGCGCTTGGATTTCTTGTCCAGAAAAAAAATAAGACAAAAGCCCTATCAATATGAACGGAACAATAAAAAAATGAATAAATTTTTTATAAATTGGCATGGTTCACCTCTGGAAAGCAAAATTACAACATTTTTTTCGTCATAGCAATGCGGAGCTACGATGCGCCAATCTGGTTGTGTTGAGTTTTAAGAGATTACATTTTAAGAAAGTGAACTTGGAGGTCACTCACAAGACTTGTGATTAATTTGTTTTCTTCTTCATTGAGATTGTTTTTGGTTTTTTCTTTTAACATGATCAGCAAATCAATATTAAATTTGGCAATATTTTTATCCTTATGAATTTTACCAGTGTGAGGATCCGGTGCTAGTCCCAAGGACATGGCAGCGCTGGAAGCCATTGACATAATTAAAGTTGAAAAGTTAGCACTTAGGTTTTCCATAGGGTCTCCTTCTTTATAAAGGGCTGTGTCCAATAAGTTTGATGATTCTTTTTGGAATAGAGGGTTGAATTTTATCAAACCATAATAAATTTGATTGAGATGGTGGAATAATAAATAAATGGGTTGTACCGTGGGGAATGGATTGGGGAATTGTTTGAGAATAGCCATTCAGTTTCCATAAAAGTTCACAGTATTTTCTTTTGTCTCCTAGGGTCTCGCAGCTGGATTTATCAGTTCTAAAATAAGTGTCTGGATTGGCTATGGATTTTAGTAGAAACCAGCAAAGAGAATTGAAAAAATAAGTAAAGGGGCCGTGAGTTTTTTTAAAGTAGAGATGAAATAAAAAAATATGATCCAAAAAATGTCCAAACCCTATAAGAGTATTTGCAAGAAGGCTCACCACTCCAAAGGAGAACGTATCCATTCTTTTAATTTGGTTTAAGGATAATAAAATCACGCAACGAAGTTCATCTTGAGTGAGGAGATTAAGAAGTTTTTTTGAAAGGAAAATAGATGGTTGGTTCCAAAATAATCCCAGGGTGAAGGCATTGGCTGATTCAGAGTCATAAATTCTTAATTTGGGAAGAGGAAAATGAAGTTGTTTAACATAAGAAGTTAAAATTTTATTGGCGCCGTAGGGGTCTTGCCCTTCCAGCTCTTTGCTTATAAAATTGTTTTGGAGTTTGTAGTCTCCGTAAATAAAAATTAAAAGGTTAACAGCAATGGAAATAAGAAATCCAAAGATAAGTCCCAGGCGTTCAGCAAAATGATAACCCATTATTAAAATGGATAAACTTGTAAGAAGGATAAATAACCAGACTTTGGTCGAACCTGTAATTGAAAACATACCGAATCTGATTATTGTTAAATATAATAGTTTAAGCAATATTTTTTTATCTGGCGTCAAACGGAATTTCAGTAATAAAACAATGTTTAAGAGGGTAAACTTTTGGAGTTAGGGTTTTACCTAGCGAGGATGGAGTATCAATGGAAGCGGATATTTTTGCATTGAATGCGGCAATCAAACAAGAAAGTCAATTTATCGAAAAGATGAAGACTGAAATAAATAAAGTGATTGTTGGCCAAAGCGACATGATTGATGGTATTTTGATGGGCTTGTTGACGGGGGGGCATATATTGCTCGAAGGTGTTCCTGGATTGGCAAAGACGTTAACCATCTCGTCAGTCGCACAATCGATTTTACTGGGATTTCAAAGAATCCAATTTACACCGGATCTTTTGCCTACAGATTTAATTGGTACTATGATTTTTAATCCTAAGTCTGGAGAATTTGCTCCCAAGAAGGGGCCTGTTTTTACAAATATCGTTCTGGCAGACGAGATCAATCGCGCTCCTGCAAAAGTTCAAAGTGCCTTGTTAGAGGCTATGGCAGAAAAGCAAGTGACCATTGGCGAGCAATCCTATAAATTGGAAAATCCATTTTTAGTTCTAGCAACGCAAAACCCTTTAGAGCAGGAGGGCACTTATCCGTTGCCCGAAGCACAAATGGACCGATTCATGTTTAAGATCAATGTGGTTTATCCATCCAAAGGAGACGAGCTTGAAATTTTAAATCGAATGGGGAAAAATGATAAGCCAAAAATAAATGCCGTTATCAGTAAGGAAGATCTTTTAAGGTCTTGTGAAAAAGCGGATATGATTTATGTAGATCAAAAAATTAAAAATTATATTGTGGATCTGGTCATGTCATCACGCGAACCAAATAAATATGGCTTGAGCCGTATTGCTAATTTAATTCAAGTTGGGGCCTCACCCAGAGCAACGATTAGTCTGTTACGAGCCGCCAAAGCCCATGCTTTCTTAAAAGGGAGAGGCTACGTGACCTCCGAAGATATCAAAGCTATAGGTTATCCAGTGCTTCGCCACCGTTTAATTCTTACCTATGAGGCGGAGGCAGAAAATATAAAAACAGATGATATCATCAAAGATATCTTTACCCAAATTGAAGTGCCTGCATGATTCCAAAGGAAGTTCTAAAAAGAGTGAGGCTTATTGAAATTCAAACCCGAAAAAAAGTAAATAATATTTTTTCGGGGGAGTATCACACTCACTTTAAGGGACAAGGAATGACCTTTTCTGACTTTAGGGAGTATGTTCCTGGAGATGATGTCAGAGTGATCTCGTGGCCGTTAACAGCACGAACCGGAAAAACGTTTATTAAAACTTTCGAAGAAGAACGTGAGTTAACAGTGATTCTGGCCGCAGATATCAGTGGTTCCACGGATTTCGGCTCAGGTCAAAATTTCAAAGGTGAAATCATTATTTATTTAACCGCTTTGTTGGCTTATGCGGCAGAAAAAAATAAGGATCAAGTGGGACTAGTTCTTTTTTCGGATCATGTTGAGCATTTTATCCCCCCCAAGAAAGGGCGGGGGCATCTGCAAAGAATGCTGAGGGATTTACTTTATCTCAAGCCAAAGCATCAAAAAACAAAAATTTCTTCTTGTTCCGATTTTTTACAAGGTTTTTTAAAGAAAAAAGCGACAATTTTTTTGATGAGCGATTTTATGGATCAGGGTTACGATCAAAGCTTAAGGTTTTTAGCAAAAAAACATGAGCTTGTTGCCTGTGTGATTCAAGACCCTTTAGAAAATGAGATTCCAGATTTAGGTATGATTCAACTACAAGACCCTGAAACGGGAGAGATTAAATTAGTCGATACCTCTTCGAGGGCTTTTCAAGAGACGATGCGTAAAAACTTTTTTTTGCAAAATGAAGCTCGCGATATTTTTCTTAAAAAATCTCAAATTGCTAGAGTCAATATTTCTACCAAAGGCGATTACGTCCAACCTTTGTTAGAGTACTTTCGAAGAAAGAAATGATGATGGATTTGCATTGTGAGTACATTTTTCCTTTATCAAAAAACAGAGAGATAACGGTGGGGGACGTTTTTTATGCGACTTGTTCTTCGCCGCCAGACGTTGCCATCGTGAAATCGAATTCTATTTCAAATTTTAAAATCCTAAAACTAAATGAGAATCAAAAATATACCTTAAAACTGATCTCTACGGAGAATCAAGATAACAAATGGGTGTTTAAATTTACATCCTATCAAGTGGGGCCAGTCAGCTTTCCCGAACTGGCGTTGGAAAAAGACAAAGAGGTCTACAATTTGGGATCCCTGGAGTTTAAAGTAAACTCCATACTCAATCCTCAGGAAAAAACGGAGCCCTTTGGTCCTTTTTCTGGAATCAAAATGGAGATACCTCTCTTGTATTGGACCTTGCTAGTGATTTTAATTTTTTCAATGGTTTCTGGGATTTCTTCTTATTTTATTTTAAAGTGGAAAAGGAAAAAACTGTTAGAAAAACTCGAAGACTACGAAACTTCCACAAGTGCTTTACAGCAGTTCTATGCCACGCATAGAAAAGTACAAAGAGAGAATCCTTTTTTTTATCGAAATGAAATGCTAAATGAAGTATTGAGGGATGAAGAAAAATTAAAAATAAGTCCTGTTTTGAATGAATTAGAATCAGCTTTAAAATTGTTTTTGGTAAGAAAATTCAAAACACCAGCTCTGAGTAAAAATTGGAATTATACCTTAAAAGATTTGCAAAAATACCATGGTGACTATATGTCCTTTCAGTACTTAGACTTGAAAGATATTATAAAAGAAATAGAAAAAGCCAGGTCTTCTTTACAGCATTTAACAACGAAAGACATGGTTCAGATATCCGAGAAAATAAGATTATTTATTGAGTTTTCGGAGAAGCTTAAGGACGCCATTGATCGAAAAGACCGTGGCCAATTAAAAAAACTGAGGAGTCTAAAAGTATGAGTTGGAAAAACCTAGAGTTTTTGGCTTTACTTTTCCCTTTGGCCTTGGCCATTGGTTATTACTTGTGGACCTTAAAAAGCAAAACAGCTACCTTGCAATTTTCTTCACTGGCGGCACTTAAGAACACGGCCAAATCTCTGCGGGTTTATTTGCAACACTTTCCTTTGTTGCTGAAATCAATAGCCATTATTTTAGCTATACTGGCTCTGGTACGTCCCCAGCAAGCTGACACAAAAATAAAAAAAAATATTGAGGGAATTGATATCATTATTGCCTTGGATATTTCTGACAGCATGTTGATTGAGGATATGAAGCCACTGAATCGCTTGGAATCGGCCAAAGAGAAAATTAAAGAGTTTGTTTCTAAAAGAACTTCAGATAAAATTGGAGTGGTTATTTTTGCCGGCGAAGCGTTTACCTTAGTGCCGCCAACCTTAGATTATGATTTGCTAATAGCGCGAGTCTCTGAAATAATAACGGCCCAAAGTGCAAGGATTAAGGAAGGCACAGCTCTGGGTGTTGGAATGGCCAATGCCGTTGCCAGACTGAAGGATTCCCAGGCAAAAACCCGAGTGGTTATTTTTATGACGGATGGTGAGAATAACAGTGGAACAATTGATCCAGAAACGGGCTTGGAATTGGCCAAAGGATTTGGTTTAAAAATATATACGGTGGGTATCGGTAAAGATGGGCCCACCAGGATTCCAGTCTATACAAAAGACTTTATGGGAAATAAGATCAAAAGCTATCAACCATTTGAGTCCACAGTCAATGAGGACCTCTTGAAAAGAATGGCTAGCGAAACTGGTGGGAAATATTACCGAGCGAGCCAAGAAGATTCTCTGAAAGGAATTTTTGAGGATATTGATAAATTAGAGAAAACGAAGATGGACATTAATAAGTATACAAAATATACCGAGCTTTTTCAGCCCTTCCTGAAATGGAGTCTTTTTCTTTATTGTCTGTCTTGGCTTTTAGGTGTTACTTGGCTGAGGAGAGGTCCTTAAATATGAGATTTGAAAATCCCTCTGCATTTTTTAATTTAGTTGTTGTTTTGATCTTACTTGGCGTTAGCTATCTTTTTCATAAGAGAGCAGAGAAAAAATATTTTCAGTATATTGGGAAGAAATTAACTCCCTTTTTGACCCAGTCATTAAGTTTTAGCAGGAGAAAATGGAAGTGGTTTTTACAAGCCATGACCCTCGTTTTTTTTACGATAGCTTTAGCTCGACCTCAAATAGGTGAAAAACAAATAACGATTAAGTCCGTAGGCTTTGAAATCATATTAGCGGTGGATGTTTCTGAAAGCATGATGGCTGAAGATGTCAAACCTTCACGATTGGAGCAAGCTAAGCTTGAGCTGAATCGCTTGTTAGATTTAATGCCTGGAAATAAAATTGGATTGATTGCCTTTGCTGGGTCCTCGGCGCTAATATCTCCATTAACGAATGATACCTCAGCCATTAAAATGTATCTAGATTCCTTGAGCCCACAAATGATTTCTAATCAAGGAACCAATTTTGAGTCGGCTCTTAAATATGCACAGGAAAGTTTTGATAGAGGAGGGGTCGCGAGCGATGCCTCTACCAAGGTGACTAAAGTGATCTTGATTGCTTCGGATGGAGAAGATCACGAGGAAGGAGCTCTTAAGGCAGCACAGGAGCTGGCTCAAAAAGGAATTCGTATTTTTAGCATCGCCTATGGAACTGAAAAAGGAGGGACGATACCTCAAAGAGATCGTTTGGGTTACATGACGGGCAATAAATTAGACCATCAGGGAAAAACAGTGATTACCACAGTTAAGGGAGATTTTTTAAAGAAATTAGCAATCGAAGGAAAAGGGTCGTTTTATTTTTCAGTGTTTGGTGGGAATCATTTAAAAGACTTGGTTCAAGATTTTTCCAATTTTGAAAAAGCAGAATTTGATTCTAAAGCCACTGTTGATTATGACGAAAAATTTCAATTGTTTTTATTTATAGGAGTGATCCTTTCAATGATGGAACTTATGTTGGGTGAAAGGCAAACTAAATTTACTTTCTGGAGAGGGAGATATGTTACGCAAAAAAAGTAGATATCTTCTAGGACTCTGTATTTTTCTGTTATCGGCATGTGAATCGGGACTTCCTGATTTGAGAGCTATACGAGTTAATAATTTGACGGTTTCAAAGTTTAAGGATCAGAGCCTGGAAGAGAGTCAGGGAGGCTTCTTGGAAGCCATGAGGAGAGAGCCCCTTCAAGAAGAAATTCATTTGAACTTAGGGACAACCTACGACGTATTGAAAGATTCAGATAAAGCCTTGCGTTTGTACAAAAATGCGGAAGACCTTTTTTTAAAGAAAAAACCGGTATTTGAAAATCAATTGTTGCGTCTTTTCAATCCGTCTCACCATCCTGAAATTTTGTTTATTGCCTTATTTAACCAAGCTCAGTTGCTTGCTCGTGAAAATAAAATAGATGAAGCCCTCGAAAAATATCAGCAAGCTTTAGAAATTAATCCTGCTTCTAAGGAAGTCAAAACGAATATTGAATTGTTACTGCAGCAAAAGCAAAATCAATCGGGCGAGGGTAACTCTGAAGATAAAGATCAAAAAGATCAAAATAAAGATAATAAGGATAATAAAGATAATAAGGACAGTAAGGACAATAAAAATCAAAAGGATCAGGATAAAAAGGAGTATTCGACGTCACCTAAGTACAAACCCAGGGAGTTTAAGGGTGAACTGAATAAAGAAAGTGTGCAAAAGATTTTTGGAGAAATATCTCAACAGGAAAAAAAGATGAGATCTCAATTTTCAAAACAAAGTCAATCTAAGGAGCCACCTCGTGATAAAGATTGGTAGACAGTTCCTAACTCAGTCGGTGAGTTTGAGCGGCTTAATGAGACCTGGGATGAAGAAGAGCTTTTGTCGTATTCTCTTTATTCTTTTTGCAATGACTTTTTTTTTCGTCAAAAAGGCGCACGCACAAGTTATTGTTCAAGCTCAGATTTCGCAAGATAAAGTCGGTATAAATCAAGCCTTTGAATTAGAGCTGAGCGTGACGACGACATCACAGGCAGATATTGGCAAACCAACGCCTCCGCAAATGAAGGAAGTAGAGGTTCAAGGATCCAATCAACGCACTCAAATTTCAACTCGGATGCAAGCTGGTGCGAATGGGATGGAGTATGTCACGCAAAAAACAGTTCAATACAATTATGTTTTAGTCCCCACCAAATTAGGAAAAAGTGTCATTGGGTCTTTTGAAGTGGAGGTCGATGGAAAGAAGTACAAGACCTCGCCTATCCAAATTGAGGTGAGTCAGTCAATGCAAGGGAAACCACAATTAAAGCAAGGTCAAAATCGCCGTGGGCAGCCATCTCCGTTTGATGAGGAGCAGGATCCCTTCATGCAAATGGACCGCATGGAAGAAGAAATGTTTAACCAATTATTAAGACGAAGAGGAATGCAAAACCCCCTCCGTCAAGAGGATGAGCCAACTTTTCAAGGAAACGAAAAAGAACCTCAATTTCGTTCAATGCCCAAAAATAATGACGAGGCTTTTTTTATTCAAGTCGAAGTTGATAAAACTGAAGTTTATGAGGGAGAGCAGATTCTTGTGAGTTGGTACTTACTGACTCGTGGGCAGTTAGAAAGCTTAGACAGAACTAAATTTCCTGATTTAAAAGGATTCTGGAAAGAAATTATTGAGGAAGTTCCTGCGATCCAATTTTACCAAGAGGTCATCAATGGTGTTCCATTTAAAAAAGCCATGTTGGCTCGTCATGCTTTATTTCCATTTAAAGCTGGGGAAACATTTATTGATGAATTTAAAATCAAGTCGAAGGTTCGACTCCCTCAGCAAGGATGGGGGTTAAATACTAAATCCTATGAGTTTACCAAGTCTTCACAACGGGTCAAAATTTCTGTTAAGCCTTTGCCGTCAGAAGGTCGCCCCGCCAATTTCACCGGTGCAGTTGGTAAGTTTCAAATTAAATCAAACATTCAGGGGTCTGAACCGATAGCCCATCAGCCAATTAATTTAAAAATTAGATTTGAGGGTAGTGGAAATGCAAAGGGATTAGAATTGCCACCTATCGTTTGGCCCGAGGGATTGGAATTATTTGAAGTCAAGAGTGATTCAAAATTTTTAAAAAATGGGCAAAGTTTTAAAGAGTTTGATGTGATTTTAATTCCAAGAAAAGAAGGATCCCTCACGATACCAGCCATTGAGGCGAGTTTTTTTAACCCTGAAACTGGAAAATATTATACCGAAAAATCAGAAGTGATCCCCTTACAAGTCCAACCTGGCAATCCACAAAACAATGAAAATACTTATCGCATGGGGAAAAAAGCAGAAGGGGCAAAAGAGGTACATAAGCAGACTTTACCAGATCCGATACAGGATTTACAGGGGTTTGATCGTAGAGATTTCCCAATGGGAATTATTTGGATGGGGATTTATCTTTTAATTTTAGTGTTTTTTATCAGCTATTCAGTTCTTTCTTTTGGTTGGTGGAATCAGAAAAGAAGTTTTAAAAAAGAATTGCAGAGAAAAATTAATCAAATAGAAATAAAATGGGATAAGTCTTCTACTAAGCAAAATTATGTTGAGGTGACCAATCTATTTTATTTTGCTTTAGGGGTTCTTGCCGGAGAAGCTGGAGGAACTCAAGAAATGACAAAATTGATGGACAAAATGCCATCAAGTATGAGGCGCCAATATGGTAAAGAGCTCATAGAGCTTTTTGAATATTTTCAAACTTTAAGTTTTGCCCCAGATCATGTCATCGCAGAGGTTGAAAAGAATTCGGATGTAAAAAAACAATTTGAAAAAGTAAAAGTGCTGCTGTCCCTATGCGCGGAAGCCAGGCAAAACAAAACATGATACCAATTAAGGTAGACTTTTGTGCCTTCATCTATCATGCCTTGGTAAGTAGCGCTTTGATCTTTTTAAGTGTCACTCCGGCACCAGCGGAAGTGTTAGAGTTTCCAAGAGATTTGAACCACATAAAATTTTTGAATTTATACGAGCTAGAGAGTAAAAAGAAATTACATCCCTTGAGCGCCTGGCGAATTTTGGAGATTGAAAGAAACTATTCGGAGTGTCTCAAAAAAGCCCCGTCGCTTTTTCAAAAAAATAAGAAATTGCAAGGATGGATCATGGCGGTTTGGGCCCAGTGTCAATTAAAAGAATTAGAGATTCAAAAAGATTTAAAATTTTTTAATTCCTTTTTAAGTACTTTAGAAAAGAATCAAGAGTTGCTTGATTCTGGTCCATGGAAAAATTCCTTACAAAGTCTTAGCCAAAAGATTTTTCTTTGGATAATTAATTCTGAGGATAAAACTAAGTCAGAATTTTTTTATCCAAGAATTAAGAATTTTATTTTTAATAAATACGTCTCATTTAATGGGGAATTGAAAAAATGGGCACACAATCAAACAGAAAAAGAATTCCCTGGTTTAAATCCAAAAGCTAAAAAAGAAGAAAAATTCAATTCAGAAAATATAATACCTTTAAAAGCAAAAGAGAAACTTTTAAACCTGGATCCTTTTTTGAAAAATCAAAACATAGACTCCTTTAAGGTAGATAAAGAAGTTCTTATGGAACTGTTAAATCAATCTTACAAAAAAATGGAATATCTAAATTTAATTCAGGTTTCCAGTCAAATTGATAAGTATATTCAATTTTCCCATTCCTATCCAAATTTTCTGCTGATGTTGGGAAGGTCTCATCAATTTACGGGTGGCTATGAACAGGCAATTTATTATTTTCAAAAAATAATAAATGATTATGCTGAAGCCGACGAAACTCAAGAGGCTTTGTTTCGCTCTGGTTTAGTTTACATGCGGCTTAAAAATTATAAAGAGGCCAAACGATTTTTTGAAACTTTGAATTCATTAAAATTAGACAGATACGACATTACGGGAAGGTACTGGTGGTTAAAGTCTTTGGAGCTAACAGATGATCCAAGGTTTTTATCAGAGAAGAAGAGTTTTGTATTTGATTATCCTTATTCATATTATGGCCTCAAACTTCAAATTGGAGCCGAAGAAGAGACATCAAGTGTTTTTAAAGATGTCTCGAAAATTCCAAATTCAAAATGGGAGGTTCTTGGAGAGGTCGAACAGGGTTGGAACCGTTTTAGGGAGTTAAGTCAAAGAGGCTGGCTTATAGAGGCACAAAGTGAAGCCGCTAACATTCCAGTTCCAACAAATCCTGTAAATATTTATTATTTTAGTGTTCTGATGTCGAAGGCCTTTCAACATCCGCTTTCAGTTAAGTTGATGAATCAATTGTTAGAGCACACTCACGATATTAGAAATATAGAGATGCTAAAAAGCATTTACCCTTTGACCTATTCTCAAAAAATTAAAATTGAGTCTGAAAAGTACAAGATTAATCCTGTTCTCATCATGAGTTTGATTCGCCAGGAGAGTGCGTTTGGATTGCGGGCTTTATCTAGTTCGCAAGCCGCCGGCCTCATGCAAATGATTCAACCCACAGCCTTAGAGGTAGCTGGGAAACTCAAATTAAAAATTCAATTTCCTGAAGATCTCTATCGACCTGAAATCAATATCCCAATGGGTGTATTTTATTACGGTGAGGTATTAAAAGAGTTTAATAACCATGTCCCCTTAGCTCTTGCGGGTTACAATGCTGGACCCCATAAAATTAAAATATTTGTTAGTTTAAGAGATGAAACAAGAAAGATCATGAATGAAAAGTTAGATGCTCTTTCTAGTGATTTATGGATAGATGAAATGCCTTGGTCTGAAACTACAGGGTACGTTAAATCTATTCTCAGAAACTCGCTGATTTATCAGCTAATCCAAGGAAAATCTCTAAGTAAAGAGCCTGACTTTTGGCGAGATTTAGTAGTCATTACTCAATAAATGAATTTTGCGAACGAGATATTTGCGTTGAAAAACGAAAATTAATATTCTAAATTTTGAATATGAAAAGTATAAAAATTATCAACGTCAAAAAAAATCAATTACTTTGTCTTTCTCTTATATCGTTGTGGTTAGTTTCCTGTTCTCATTTGATGGAATCAAGTAAAGAAGTTCCAACCACGACACCAACAGCCGTTGATGTTAGCAAAGCAAGTACAACAGTGCCTGCCGCTGAACCCACCAAAGTGGATCCATCTGGACCCGGTGTGGATTCAAATAAAGGCTTAACTTCTTTTCACCTTAACGAAGATAAATCCACAGCACCTCCTGTTGCTGAATTTGATTCCATTCCCTCGGAGGTAAATCCTTTGGTGGATAAATGGATTGCCTACTTTCAGGGGCGTGGTCGTCCTCACATGGAAAGATATTTGGCACGTTCCACTCGTTACGAACTTTTAATGAAAAAAGTTTTAAGAGATAATGGTTTGCCGGAAGATTTATTTTACATAGCCCTTATTGAATCAGGCTTTACCTCCAGCGCCACTAGCCATGCGTCGGCAGTTGGTTATTGGCAATTTATCAGAGGCACGGGAAAAAGATATGGCCTGGAAATTAATAAATTTGTGGATGAACGCAGAGACCCCGTGGTGGCCACTCAAGCGGCCGCAGATTACTTCCGTGAACTTTATAAAATGTTTGGATCTTGGTACCTTGCAATGGCTTCTTACAATGTAGGCGAAGGAAAAGTCCGACGTGAGTCTGTAAAAAATGATACCAGAGATTTTTGGGAAATTGCCAAAAAGAAACGGTTACCTAAGGAAACAGTGAACTATATTCCTAAATACATTGCCGCCAGGATGATTGCTAAGAATCCTGATAAATATGGCTTTGATGGCATAGATTACATGCCGCCTATCGAGTTTGATTCGATGACATTTGATGCTCCCATAAACCTAAAACAGATGGCAGAGAAAATGAATTATAATTATGAAGATTTGAAAGCATTAAATCCAAAATTCAAAGGAGAAGTGGCAACTCTTTCAAATAATAAATTGAGTTTAAGAATTCCCGTTGGTTCCATGGAGCAGGCCAAAATAGCGGCAGCTGAATCGAAAGTTGATAAAGTAGAATTCATTGCAGACACAGGAAATACTCAAGTTTACAAAATTAGAGGTGGAGACTCGCTTCACACGATTGCTAGGAAATTTAGAACCACGGTAGCCTATTTACGAGATCTAAATGATCTTCCAAGAAAAAAGAAATTACGAGCAGGATCACGCATTTTTGTCCCAGATCGTTCGAGAGCTCAACAGCGAACTCAAGTGGCAGTAAGTCAAGCGGCCAAACAAGAACATCCAGCTCAGGCGAAAACGGAAATTTTATCTGACGGTTTGGTTAAATACTATATAGTTCAAAATGGAGATTCATTATTTAGTATTGCTCAAAAGTACAATACCTCTGTACAGACTTTAAAAAAAATAAATCAAATTCGTAGAGGAAGAGTATTAAAAGTGGGAATTAAATTAAAACTTCCAAATGTAGCTTCTGAAAAAGAATCAAAAGATAAAGTAGAACCAGTAGTAAACACTTTAGATTCGTCACAGAAAAAAGTAAAGAAAACCCATCTTAAAATTGTTAAAAGATAAAAATTTTAATTTAAAGAAGATACTTCGAAGGTATTTTGAAAATAAAAAGTCTACAGTTATCCTTCATGATATTCTGTAGACTAAGGGGAATGAAACCAATCCATGAATATGTTTTTTTGTTTTGATCCTTCCATTTGTCACTCCGAATTTCCCTCGGGTTCTTACCTTTGGTAGCTGGCTGGCTTTGAATAAACATTAGCCCCTATAGCTTTGCGTCTTTATCTTTCGATAAATTTGCCTTGAGGCAAAGGAAGGTAAAACCAATTAAGGTTATTTACCTCTAGGAAACCTCCTTTATTTGGGCGTCGTCTTCCGTTTGACTTTCAGATCCAATATTTCAGAATCTTATCGCTTACGTTCTATCATCATTGATAGGATATGAGTTCATCATACTATAAGTAGAGAAAAAATCCATAAAAAAATTATAAATAGACTGTAATATCATATAGTTGTATCATTTTGATAATTCTGTTGATGGTTGTTAGCCATCAACTTGATCCTCAAGGGGATGGCGTCTTAATTTTGGTAGAAATTCTTTTAGAGAAAATCCATAATGATTTTTTTATTTTTAATTCCAAAGCTGCACACAAGCCAAGTATCGCTTGTTCAAGCATTTCCACCTTTTCTGTTTCTATTTTACTCCGAAGTTTTTTAATCAATTCATCTACTTTAATGTAGTTACATCTGTCTACTTTAAATACACCCCTGCGCCAATCTATCCTACTCTCCGTAAAACCCTCCTGCAACGTTCAATACTCTCAATAAAAAAAGGCATGCTCTTTGCTCAATCAAATTATATGATAAAATTGTATCTTCAATTGATGGTTTTCATTTTAAGCTTGGTTATTGGGACTGTTGTACCGGCATCTGCGGAGAACTCTTGCACGAAAATATATTCTACTCGTTCGACTCAATTTGACAGACACTGGTTAGTCGATATTGAAGAAAAGTATCGAAACGCTCGAGATTCCTTGTACCAAATAAACTCTTTTTGGCCTGAATCACCAGACCCGTATCACAAATGGGCATACCGCTTAGCCGTGCGCCATGCAGCAGGGGAAGACCACGCTGTACTGGCCCAAAAGCATTTGGGTTTTGAACTTTTGAAAGATAAATATAGCTCTGTGGTGATGCGTCCACCAAAGAGTCTAGCTCTCTTTATTAAAAATTTTGAAAAATGGAAAAAGGAAATTCAAATAAAACCTGAAGATAATCTGGAACTAGTGTTTATCTTCATCAAGTCCAACCTGAATCGTCTCCCAACCAAATTTGACGACTACCTCATTGTTAGAGCCAGCGAAGCTCATAAGCCAGGAGTATGGCCAGATCCTGCCCTCTATAAAAATATTTCTGATTCCTACTTTAATTCACAGTTACCTCCCAATGTTTTTATTGAACTGTTTAGTAGAGGTTTATTTCAAGTGCCCGGCGGAGTTTTCTTCGATCACGAGGTAGCCCATCTAACCGAACTTCTTTCTCAATCTGCCCAAGGAAAAGATTCGTTGATCGCCCAAATTCGTCAATATGGTTATCGGCAAAGGCAGAAAAAAACAATTGATGAAAAAAAGAAATTTCGAGAATCTCTACTCTTTGAATTTTTCGCCTTACCTGAAATTACGAAATCTGATCAAATTGAAAAATTAGCACGGCAATACGGCTTTTCTAAGGGTGCCACTTTAGAGACTTTGGTTAAATCCATTTCAAATAAATTATCAGCTCTACCCCAAAGTGAAATGTTGACCACTGTTGAAGCTTTTGCAAAAAACGTCTCTCCGCTTATTTACCGTCAGGGTGGCGCGAGCCGCGACAGCTACGGTTTTTATGAAAATCATGCACATTTTAGCTTGCATAATGTCATGTTGGAAGAAAATGGAATTCAGGTTCCGCCGGACCCTGAAGTAAATCTCTTAAGTCCACGACGTGTATCAACTGATTCTTTGATAGGTTATCTTCGCGATCTAGAAACTGGATTTCCAGAATTACGCAATTCGAGATCTCTCTCGACAACCCTTTATTATATGGAACACAGTTGGTCCCCGAAAATGAAAGTCAGCCCAGAAGAGTATCGACGGATGGCGGTTCATTTTTTCGCTGCTCGAATGTCGCGAATACTGATGGCCCTCACGACGGCTCTTGATCTCGGTTTAACCCCTGTCCAAACGCATCGCGAAGGTCTATCTGAAAGATTCAACCCGAATTCAGCTCTGGGACAATACTTAGATAGTTACTTACCAAAAAATTCTCCAATCAGAGAAGCATTCAACTTAATAAAAAAAGAAAAACGAAAAGACCTCCCTAACAAATGATCAGCAGAAGTATGGGTAATTACTCGCCGAGATAAAAAGTATTTTTCAGTATCTGAAAGGCTCGTATAATTAGCACTTCTGAAATAGAAAGTGCTTTGTTAAATTATTTGCTAACAAGCTCTGAAATCCTGATGGCTATGGCTTCAAATTCTTTGCTTTCGGCGCTTTCAGGGTGGGTTTCTATCACAGGGATCCCCGCTTCAGAGGCCATGCCGATGGAAGGGTTAAAGGGAACCTCTCCAATTTTTTTGATATGTTTGGCATCCATATACGAAGTTAACTCACCTTTTGGAAAAAGTTGAATTTTTTCTCCATTAAGAGGGTTGAGCATGTAGCTCATATTTTCTACGATACCTAAAATAGGAACTTGAAGTCGTTGAAACATATCGATCGCTTTCTTAACGTCAATAAGAGAAATATTTTGCGGGGTGGTGACCACAACGGCCCCGCTTAAGGGAACTTTTTGTGCCAAGCTCAGTTGGACATCGCCTGTTCCTGGAGGTAGATCGACAATCAAATAATCAAGTTCACCCCAGTCGACATCACGGAGGAACTGGTCCATGGCTTTAAAAAGCATAGGACCACGCCATACTACGGCAGAACCTTCGTCAATCAAGAACCCGATACTCATGAGTTTTATTTTATACCGTTCAATAGGAATGAGTTTTTGCTCGGGTGTGATGGCTGGCTTTTGATTAAGACACCCTATCATTCTTGGCAGGCTTGGACCGTAGATATCAGCGTCTAATAAGCCCACCTTGAATTTTTTTGATAAAGCAAGCGCTAGGTGAGCACTCACGGTAGATTTCCCAACGCCGCCCTTGCCAGAGCTCACTGCAATAATGTGTTTCACATTGGGAATCTTTTTTTGTTGATCAAAAGGGTTTGGGGACGATGAGGCTGTAGAGTGAGGTGTGGTCATAGGTACCTTTCTGTTAAAAAGAGCTATCCGACTCTTGAAAAAATAACGCAAAATGGTGATAATATCAGTAGGATGAATAATCAAGTACTGTTGATTATACAATTTATATTTTCATTAATTTTTATTTGGTGGTTTTTGTCAAAGCGAGGACGAACGCCTCATCCGACGGTATTGAATTTAGAAAAAGATCTAGAAGTCCAGAAAGAGTTGAGAAATGTCAAAAAAATAGAGGGCTCGCCACCAAAGTCCCTTAATGTCATTTTTATGTGGAATGGGCATACTTGGGATGCCTTTGAAGTTTTAGGACTCGCTGCAGGGTCTTCGATGGATAAGGTGAGACAACAATTCGAATCTCTTCATGTCAAATCAGATTCGGGGCAAAGAAAGTTTTTGGAAGAGGCCTACAATTCAATTCGGGTTAAATATAATCCATAATATGTAGTCCATAATATGTAGTCCATAATATGTAGTCCATAATACAAATTTGGTTTTTATTTTATTTGTTATTCTTGAGGTTTCTCAGAAACGATTTCCTCTTTTTCTTTGGTCTTCTTTTTTAAAAGGGTATCGTGCCGATTGTGGTCATTCAGAGATTCCTTATGAGGAAATTTTAACTGACCCTTATGGCAAGTAAAACAACTGGCTTCTGGCTCACCATTGGTGCCACTTAATCCGTTTAATTTTAATAACTCAACTATTTTGAAATGTTTTTTAGAAATTTGATAAGATTTTTTTAAGGAATCAGAAAAGTTATTTAAGACATGGCATTCTGTACAGGTAACACCTAATTGTCTTGAAATCACAATCATCTGTTGCCTGACTTCTTCCTCGGTAAGAATGATTTTCTCCACTACTTGAGACTGAGAAATATCGGGAGTGAATAGGGGGAAAAAAACAACAAGAAGGATTCTCTTAAGGTTGAAGTGCATCCCCTAAATTTACCTTTGACTCAACAAAGTGGCAAGGGTCTGGGGGGTTTCTGCTCTTAGGGCCAGGTCAGTGGTTGCTCTCCTATTTGAGTCATGGTGTAAAATCTCATAAAACGAGCGTAACTTCTGGGACCCCTGTTCACGATCAGAATCGTAAGAGTTCCTTTAAAAATCGAATCGACCAAGTCAAAAGGGCAGCAATAAATAAGAAAATTGAGAGACTCAGGAACAGGCTAGTCAAAGAAGTTCCAGCGAAAACTCTGAAAAGGGCAGCAAGACCAAAAAATAAGAAGGTCATGACGATGGCTTTAGAGTCAAGTTCTGGAGCCGTATTCTGTGGACCGTGGGCCAAGGTGACCCTCGTTGAGATCATGAGAGTGATCAAAGCAAAACCACCAATATAAACTAAATGTAACAATGGCAAAGAAATTTCCGATGTTAAACCTAATCCAACATAGCCTAGGATCATAAGTAAAACAGAGCTTCTGATTCCCCAGCCAAGAAAGGATCTGGTGGCTGGAGGGAGCAGGAGTTTAAAGTTTTTGATGGCAATAAAAATGAGGACGAGGGCTTTTAAGAAATTACCAATTTGAGGATTGACTAAAAATTCTATGTAAAAACTAGAGTTGAGTAAAACCGCCATAATAAAGAATTCAAGGTATTTTGTTTTTACAGTGTTCACGTCAGGAGGGATAGCGGCTGGAACCCTGGTGATGACGGGAATCAGTCTGGATCCAAGTCCACATATTAAATTCAAAATAAAAGCTTGTCCTGAAAAGAAATAGAAGAGCTGGTAGTTTTGATTTTGGCTAGAGATAAAGAACCAAGCTCCGACAAAAGCTGAAAGAAAGGCAAAAGGAATAAAAACAAAACCTTCGAAGGGTATTTGTTGCCGGTGTCGAATTCTTCTTAAAATAAAGAATAATAAAAACAGAATTTGTATCAGGTAGAGGTAAATCGAAAGGAGAGTTTCGTTTCTTAAATTTAAGACCCATTGAAGAATCACCATGAATATCGCAAAAAATAATTCAACTGTTTTTGGACTTTCCGTTCGGGTCATTTTAGGAATCGCGGTCATTAAAAAGCCAGCAACATAGGACCAGATAAAACTAAAAAACATTAAATTTCCATGGGCCTGTCTTGGAAAAAAGGAAATGAATCGAGTTTGAAATCCCAGCCAAAGCAAAACTCCAAAGAGAGCCGAAAGTAACCCCATGGAAAAAAATATCGAATAGGGCTCGAGTTTTTTATTTTCCATGGCTCTCTTCCATTTTTTTCATGAAGAGAGAGGTGTCTTCATTCAGGCTTCCAAGTCTAGAAATAATATTCCCTTGAATATCCAAGGCGGTGATCACATTCGAGTGGACAAAGTCGCCATCACCGATATCTTTATAGTTGACCCCTAATACATTAGCCAGTTCTCTGACATTAGCCTCATCTGAGGTTGAAATCATTGTCCAGATTTGAGGATCTAATTCCTTTTTTTGAATATATTTATTTAAATCTTTTGGCCGGTCTTTTTTGGTATCAAAAGAGGCAAAAACAATTTGATAATTCAATATTTTTTTTAATTTGAGTTCGGTTTCTATTGTTTTCATTTTTGAAATAATCAAGGGGCACGAATGGGCGCAGCCGGTATACCCCATGGTGATTAAGACGAGTTTCCCTTTAAAGGTATTTAGTTTTCTCTCTTTGCCCGTATGATCTGCCCAGGTGCTATTTAATTGGTAGATGGAATCCTGACTCAATTTTTCCTCTCCATTTTCCCCTCCAAAACTAATTGAAGAAATAAATAAAAAAAGAAAAATCAAAATACTCATTGTGTTATTCATTTGTTTAATCCTATTTCCTGCTTTACGCATCTGAAACCTAAATTCCAGATTGAAGATTTTGCTTTTAAACTAGAGCGAAATGCAAATCTCATAAAAGATGAATAATTTTCTTGATCATTGCTGTTCATCCCTCCCGCGCCACAAAACAGGTCTTTATTAAATGAGGTGTCCTCGCGGCTTTCTCCGGTAACAAAAATGGAATTAAAATCTTCGGTCCATTCCCAAACAAGGCCATGTAAATCCCAAACGCCGTAGACATTCTTATAAATACTCTTTGTAGTCTTTAAATTTCCATTTTGAGGTTCGCCGTACCAATCTAGAATTCTTTTTAAAAAAAGTTTATCTTTAAATGCAGATTTTTTCGTTTCCGAAGCTTGGGCCATAAATTCCCATTCGTTGATTGTGGGAAGACGCATTTTCAAAGAGCCACAATAGGCCTTAGCCGCAAACCAAGAGACCCAAGTGATGGGTGCTAATTTATTTTCAGAATGAATTGATTTTAAATAACTATCATCCGTATACAAAGAGGGGACGTTTTCTTTTTTCCATTCAGGATTTTTTTCTAAAAACGTTTCGAACTGACCCACTGTGACCTGTGAAATCATGGTTTCAAATCTTTTAATGGGAATGAGCCATTTAGTTTTATCAGCTGGGTTACTTGTTTTGTTTTTCTTTGAAGAAAGTGAACTTTGCCAAAAGGGTTCAAGCTTTCCGCCAGGAATAGCAACCATTTCAAAAGTCCCATTTTTAACAGCTTCTGAAAATGAATAAACCACCTGAAAAAATATTAAAAATAAAATTTTAACAGATGGTTTCACTTTGTTCTCAATTCTCAATTCTCAGTTACTTTAAGTCATTATTATTTAACAGAACTCACTTGTTTAGGTAAAATCGTCTTTTTTGAATTTCCCCAAGAATGATAAACGTAAGTTAACACATTGGCAATGTCTTCGTCACTTAAGCTTAAGGAAGGCATCACTCCATCGTATTTATCTCCGTTGACTTTGATACTTCCACTGAGGCCTTTTTTAACTACAGAAATAACTTTATTGACATCATTCTTTAAATAATCAGAGCCGGCCAAAGGAGGGAAAGCTCCAGAAACCCCTTTGCCATCAGGTTGGTGGCAGGCCGCGCAGTTTTGCGTGTAGACATTTTTCCCCATAGAGATTCGATCCTCCAGGGTTTTTGCTGTGGTTGGCTCTTCTTTTTCTTTAACTTGTTGAATAGCACCACCTTCAGGAAGATAAACATTATCAGCAGTTTTGCCAGAGAATATGGTTTTATCTTCAGCGCCTATAGCTTTCATAATACCCAAAGAACCTTTATTGAAAGTTCTAAAGATGGAGTGATCCACTAAAATATAATTTCCTGGGACGTCTATTTTATACTCTACAATGGCAGAACCGCCGGCAGGTACAAGAGTTGTTTGTACATTGGTCTGAAATTTATCCCCACCCTCTGTATAAACTTTGTCAAAGATTTCTCCGATAACATGGAAAGAGGAAACTAAATTTGGTCCACCGTTTCCAACAAATAAACGCACTGACTCCCCAACCTTTGCCTGTAGCGCTTTCTCGCCAGTGAGGGATCCGACAGAGCCATTGAATAAGACATAGGTAGGTTTTTCATCTATGGCTTTTTCCATATCAAAGGGCTGATAGCCTTGTTTTCCATAGCTTCCTTTTGTGTAGAAATCTCCCTGCATGACATAGTATTCACGGTCCACTTTAGAAAGACCCTCTTTGGGTTCAACCAGAATTAATCCGTACATCCCATTCGCAATATGCATTCCAACAGGGGCCGTAGCGCAGTGATAGACGTACAACCCTTTGTTTAAGGCCTTAAATGAAAAAACACTTTCATGTCCTGGAGAAGTAAAAGAAGCAGCCGCACCGCCCCCTTGGCCTGTCACTGCATGCAAGTCAATATTGTGAGGCATTTTGTTTGCGGGGTGATTCATCAAGTGAAACTCAACCTGATCCCCTTCTTTTATTCTAATAAAACTTCCAGGCACGGTTCCACCATAGGTCCAAAAAGTGTATTCCACGCCCTCAGCAATTTTCATCTTTTTTTCGACGACTTCTAATTTAACAATCACTTTGGAATTATGAGTCCTCGTGATGGGGGGTGGCACTTCCGGTGGAGAAGTTAAGACGGCATTTTCTTCGCCTTTAATGGGAGCCTCGGTTAGTCCCGCTAAAGACAAAAATAAAACGAAAAATCCTAGTTTGATAGCTTTCATAAAAAACTCCTTGTTTTGAACAGTTCACTTTACGGTCTGTTAAGGAGAATCGTTTATGATCTATGTCATCATGAACCTCTGAATTGAATATTAGAATTTTCAACTGTGCTCTAAGAGCCTATCCCCAAAAGGTCCAACGAAGTAGATGACCTTTTGGGGGTTGGCTCTCTAAGGAATTTCATTCAAGTGTTCTATGATTTTATCAACTTTCAAAATAAAAATTTGTTGATCAACGGTTTGAATAACTCCCTGCTTGGACCAATCACTCATAATGCGAATCACTGATTCGACAGAGGCACCCAAAGAATCAGCAATCTCTTTTCGAGTCATGGGTAATTTAACTAAAGCATTGCTTTTGACATCGTTTGTGGCGATCCCTTTTTCTGGGTCTTTATCAATGAGGTGAATGAGCAAGGAAGCGATCTTGTGTGATAATGGGGATTTCGACATGACTTTTTGTTCTTGTAACAGATTCATTCGGTTCGATAGCATATTTTGCACTCTTAAAATTAATTCCGAATTTTTTTTCCATAAAGTGATATAGTTTATCTTTGGAATTTTTAAAAACCGAGAAGGTCCCATGGCGATAGCAGAAACAGGATAGAGCGGTGACGGCTGAGCCATAATAAAAGCAGCCAGAGCTTCTCCGGGGGTGGCAAAGTGAACGATAACATCTTCACCAAGAGGTGAAGGTTTTGTTAGTTTGTAGGCACCACTTAAAATAATTCCAAAAAAATGGGCCTCTTTGCCGTATTGAAATAATAACTCTCTGTGGTTAGAGCTGATGATTTGACCTGAATGACATAACTCTAAGATTTGATGTTTTTCATAATCAGCGAACAGTTCAAAACCTGCCAGTTCATTCAATGCGGCTTCAATGGCATTCATGATTTTAAGCTCCTCATCAGTTTAAAAATAAGACGGTATAATTCCTGAGGTAATTTTTCAGGAGAGCTCAACACCGTATAATAATTAAACATCTTTGGAAAGAACTCTTTTGACTCTTTATCTATGGTTAAAGCAAAGGGGAGAATTCCCGAATTTTCGGCTTCGGTACAAGATTTTTTTATATCAGAGACCCCATATCTTCCTTCGTAGCCATCAAGATCCGTCGGTTTGCCATCGGTAATGAGGATCAATAATTTTTTCTCTGCTTTATAGTTATGAAGTTTTGATATAGCGTGTCTTATGGCTGGCCCAAGACGTGTGTACCCCTTTGCTTGAATTTGATCTGCAGAACCAAAATAATCTGACCATGGTTGATCTTCTTCTTTGTAGATTTGGTAATAACAATGGTGGCGAGTCTCACTATAGGTTCCTGCGACTTGGATATGAGGAATCAGCTCATCAAAAATCAAACCCATTAAGCCGACGGAATCAATGATGACATCAAGAACTCTTTTATTTTGAACCCAGGAATCGGTTGACATGGATTGATCAAAGAGAATCAAAATAGCCAGTTCCTGCTGGGACTTCCATTTTTTGGAGTACCATCTTTGATTTACGGAAGTACTTGCTTTGAGGCTAGCAAAGTCATGTAAAAAACTATCAAAATCAATCTCTTCGCCTTCGTATAAACGGTTTTTCCATAGGGGATAATTTATAAGACTGGCCAACATTTTTTTCCAATGAGAAATTTCTCTTTGATGAGTTTTTGTTAAATTTTTTTCAAAGTGTGGAGTTGTTTTAGAGGTGGCCTGAGTTCTTTCTTTTTGTTCAATGAGCAAGCAATGGTTTGGCAAATAGTTGCCAGCTTTTAAATTCCATTCGGGATAGGAAAAATGTTTTAATCCCGAGACGGGCGTCGTTGGGAGGTTATCGGGTATCATCAGCAAACCTTCCGCAGAGTAGACAGACTTGGCAGCTTCGCCGCCTCGGGTGACCTTTGATAAAGACAACTCATCGAGGGCGTGATGATGTTCTTTCAATTGATCCTCGCCAGAGTCAAATCGGTAACCACCCTGGTATTCATCAGCTGTTTCTAGTTTTTCAAAAGAATGAGTTACCGGATTGGCTTTTTCCTTTTTTATGTCTACATATTCAGTCACCCCACTGTTTTTCTTTTTGAGTTCTGTGGTGGCCTGATCGTAATGGTTTTTTGCAGGGGACTCTGTCGTTAGGTTTGAGAAAGCAAAGGCATTGCGAGTTTCCTCAAGTTCCAAACAGGGTAGGGTGTAAAAAATAAAATCAGGGATTTTTTCATTTGTTTTAATTGTTTTTGGGATGGAAAAATTTAATTCAGAGTCCTTATTTCTTTTGAGAAAGTTGGCTTGCCAAAGGTGAAAATGTGCCGTTTTTTCGAGGGAGCTCATGTCGTCGAAAATTTCATTTTGCAGTTTATGAAAATTGGCAAATTCCTGATCTAAATAACTATTGAGAATCCCTATTTTTTGAAGTGTTTCAAATCTCAAAGTCAGAGGGCTGGAGGTAGAACTGAAAGAGGGAGAGTGTTTTAAATTTAATCTCTTTGCCGTAGCGGAGAGTAGGATTAAATTTAGATAAACTTTTTTATTTGCCTCAACGTGGCCAAAGAGATCAACTTTTTCTGGTAAAAATAAAGTATTCTGATTCAAACCAATAAAATCTTTAGAGGCAGAAAGGAAAGGGACTTGATTGCTTCCAAATACAGCGCTTGCTATGGCGCTTAGGTACTTGCCGTGCTTGCAAAGATCAAATTGGGAGCGACTGTTTTTGTTTTGACGTTGATAACGATTTAATACTTTTTCAAAAAGTTTTTCTAAGAGATCCATTAAAGGCTCAGGTCAACAAGATCTTTGAGGGTTTGAATCACCTCTGGGTCATCGCTAAGAACTTCTGCGATGCTTGAGTAACAAGCCCGCCGAGGGTTCATGCCATCTCTTATCAAAATAGCTGCGTAGACCAACAAGCGTGTCGAAACAGTTTCTCTTAAGTTTAACTCACTCAGGTTCCTGATTTTTTCAGCGAGTTTAATGAGTTTTAATGAAAGGTCTTCAGATAATCCGGTTCTTTCGCAGAGAAGTTTGACTTCAGTGTCGCGGTCTAAATAGGTCATCACTAAATTAATAAATCGTTGCCGGGTAGAAGGTTTTAATTCCTTAAAACCTTTCTGATAACCTGGATTAAAGCTTGCAACACACATAAAAGAATTCGACGCTGAAACCACTTCGTTCACTCGATCTAAATAGATTTCTCTTCGATGGTCCGTGAGGGGGTGCAAGGCAACGATCACATCTTCTCTTGCTTCTGCCAACTCATCTAAATAGAGCAAGGCCCCTTGACGAACAGCTCTTGTGACGGGGCCATCTTGCCAAATCATTTCCGAGCCTTTTAAAAGAAAACGTCCCAATAAATCCGCACTGCTGGTATCCTCATTACAGGCCACTTTAACCAAAGGAAGTTCTAATTTTTTTGCCATATAGCTAACTAATTGAGATTTTCCACATCCCGTAGGTCCCTTTAAAAGCAAAGGTAACCGAGAGCGAAAGCATCTTTCAAAAATTTCGATCTCATGATGAAGGGAATAAAAAGAGTCAGTTAAAGATAAAGGACTCGTCATTTATGACTGACTTCCCCAACGGGTTTGCCAAATCGGATAAAGTTCCAAATATAGGCCATAATTCCAAGAGTAAATAAAGAGGCAGCCAAAACTAAGCCCAAAAAATGCACTTCAACTTCTTTTTGAACACTCAGAAAATCCATGCCAATGCGTCTTTCAAGGTAGACCTGTGCCACTCCGGCAATACCGAGCGCGACAGTCATGGCGGTCATTCCAATATTAGAAGTCCAAAAGGCAAAAATATTCATTGCCGAATCTTGTAATTTTCGGCCTGTCATGAGAGGCATGGAGTAGGTAATAATAGCTAAAACCAAACAGGCATAGGCTCCCCAAAAGGCCATATGTCCATGCATGGCCGTGACAAGGGTTCCATGGGTGTACAGATTCACCTGGGGTATGGTATGAGCAAAACCGAGGAGACCGGCACCCACAAAGGACATGATAGCACAACCTAAGGTCCACAGAAGTGCCGTTTTATTTTCCGGCATTCTGCCACCTTTTTTAGCCATAGAGACGGCGTAGATAGCCATGGCAAAAAAAGCGATGGGTTCCAGAGCACTAAAAACGCCACCAATCATCAGCCAATATCTGGGAGTTCCAATATAATAATAGTGATGACCCGTGCCGAGGATTCCAGAAAGAAAAGTGAAACCCACAATGATGTAGAGCCATTTTTCAATAATTTCTCTGTCAACCCCTGTCAGTTTAATCAATAGGAACGACAGGATGGCTCCCATAATTAACTCCCAAACACCTTCAACCCAAAGATGCACTACCCACCAGCGCCAGTAAGAATCCATGGACTGGTGGTCTGTATTTATCATTCCAGGCAAATACAAAAGGGCAGTCATTAAGAGCCCAAAGAAAAGAACGGAACTGGTTGTTGTGTATCTTTTTCCTTTCAAAATAGTTCCGCCGATCAATCCTATGAATAACAAAACATCCACAACCACAAGGTAATCTAAGGGTCTTGGAATTTCCAAAAATTTGCGACCTTCCCACCAATTAAAGTGAAAACCAATAATCGCAGTCACACCCACAACCACAAGGGCAATCAATTGAACGTAGGCCCACTTCACGGAAATTAATTCTCGATCCGCTTCTTCAGGGATAATATAATAGGCAGCGCCCATAAACCCAGCGAGCAGCCACATAACTAATAAATTAGTGTGGGTTGCTCTGGCGGCATTGAAGGGGATAATGGCATGGAGACCATCAAAACCCATGTGGGCAAAGCCCATCAAAAAGCCATAAACTAATTGCAATGAAAACAGCAGCATGCAAACGGCAAAAAACCAATAGGCGACTTTTTGGGATTTGAATTTCATAACTATTTTCCTCCTTCTTTAAGTTGAGATAGATATTGAACCAGTTCAGAGATTTCGGTTTCGGTCAGAGGCAGTTTGGGCATTTTGCTATCAGGCTTTACAGCTTGAGGATCAGAGATCCATTTCCTCAAATAATCGGAATCAAATTTGCTGCCGACGCCATCAAGTGCTGGGCCAACTTTGCCACCTTGCTCTTGAACTGCATGGCAAGCCACACATATCTGAGTGAACACCACAGGTTTCATGGCGGAGGTATTTTCCTTAGAAGGTCCGTTCATGGCGGTCAATGTGGGTTTTGGAGGAAAGCCATTTAAGTCCATTTCGCCAATCCATTTTAAAAACAAAGTGAGATCCGAAATTTCTTGATCAGAAAAATGATAGTTCACCATTTTTCGATCATTGGGGTACATCTTTTGAGGGTCTTTCAGTATGAGCTTAATGAAATTCTCACCACGTCTTTCATAGACTTTAGTGAGTTCCGGCGCATAGTAGGCCCCTTCCCCTAAAAGAGTGTGGCAACCCATGCAATTATTTTTATCCCACAAGTGTTTCCCTCTGATCACTTCGGGAGTGAGATTTTCAGACTTTGTCTGAGCCGGAAGGCGCTGAAATGTATCCAGCGTTAATCCAATAAAAGCAGCCGAACAAAGTGCCGTACCAAATAGAAAAAAAGCTTTAGCTTGTGATTTTGATAACATATTTTACCTACTCGTTTCCGCAAATACCACAGCAATTAGAATGTTGAGGTATCGATTTTTTTGTAATAAAAACTTCCCACAAATCAGTTGATAATTGTTTAGAGGTCCAGTTTGAATTTGGAATTTTTGCTTTATCAAACGATCAAAGGCACGAAAGTCTAAAACAGTATCCATTTGCCACCCTCCCTCAAAAAAGGAAGCTTACTTTTTAAGTAAGAAGTGGGGGTATGATTTAAATCATTAATGTGTTGAAATTACTTAGTAGCGTTGCGGATTCTATTCTTTTTTCTTAGTAAAGATCATGACCGCTGTCCCTTGGCTTTTACAAATTTCCTCTTCTTTAAATTCAAGAAGAAGTCTATCTTGATGATTGTTGTCTATAAAATGGTAAACGGCGTAGTCACGTTGATTCTCCTTTTGGAGATAGCCGGAGCTATTAAAATATTCAGGCAAATCATTTTTAATGAAAGTTCCTAGAGCTGCCATTAATCCAACCATTCCCGGAATCGAAAATTTATAATTTAAAATATCATTTTCATTTTCTCCGCAACGAAGGATTTCTTGATAATTAATTTTTTTATCAACCAAGGAGCCTTTCATTGTGTAATAAACAATTCCATTTTCTGAAATCTTTTCTAAAAGTTGTATTTTCGATTTAAACCAAATAATAGGGGATTGAAGGGTGTTTTTATTTAATTTGCAACTGCTACCTAACACAGCTTTTTCAAGATAACGTTCAGGAATAATTCCTCCAGGCGAAGAATCTCTATTCAAAGAATCTCTATTCATTTTAGAAGAGATTTTTAGTTCCACATCAGGATAAAAAACCTGAGGATCTGAGTCAATTAATTGAGCACGAAAATATTCAAATGTTTTACCTTGGTTGTTTCGTTGCCTGCAATAGAGTTCATGCTTTTCCCAAATGCCATCAAGCCCATCAGCAGGAATTGGATCTGGCTTCAAAATGGGCTTCTCTGTTGAAAAACCAGGTGAGAAATTTTTAGACAAATCTTGGGATAAAACGTTTATCGAGAATAATAAAAAGAATGTAAGGATAGGGTTCATCGAATCACCTCAGCTTTCCAGATCTATATGAATCAGATCTATTCGAATTTAGGGCCAAGCTGGCGACCTATAAAATTTTTCTGACAAATAAAACTGTCTAAAATACAAACAAAGTCTTCATTTAAGTCACTTTCGAAGATTCTTTATGATTCTGAGTAATCCTTTGTTAAAGAAGGTGGTGCCACTAAAGACGTTTGATTGGACGGTCACAGAGCCAGGTCATACGGAGATGGACACGGTAGCCCACTGTGGGTACTCGATGAGTGGGATATTTGTGTGGAGTTTGACGATAACAGATGTTTTTAGCGGCTGGACTGAAAATGGCTCGATGTGGGGAAAATATGGCAGAGGGGTATTGGAAATAGTAAAGGAAGTGGAACTGAAGCTTCCATTCAAAATCCTCACGGCAAGTGTGGATAATGGGAATGAGTTTTTGAATAATGTTTTAATTGATAATTTTGGAAGCGAAGAAATTCGCGGAAAAAACACCATCAAAATACAGAGAGGGCGACCTTATAAAAAGAATGATCAATGCTATGTAGAGCAAAAAAATTATACTCACGTTAGAGAACTTTTTGGATATGAGCGATTTGAAAAAAAGGTTTTAGTTTTCCTAATGAACGATATTTATCAAAATGAATGGAGATTATTGCAAAACTTTTTTGTACCCCAAATCAAGTTAACCCAAAAAACAAGAGTTGGATCAAAGTACAAGAGAAAGTATTCCAAACCAATCACACCTTATCAGAGATTATTAGACTGTGAGTCCATTACAGAGCAAACCAAGCAAGACTTACTAGAGCAGTACAAAACACTCGACCCATTTGAACTTAAGAAAAATTTAGAAAAAAAGCTAAATCAAGTTCATGAAATAATTAAATCAACCGAAAATACTCATAAAAAGGGGGTCTCTTGATAATGAAGAATAACTCAATGCTCCTTGGTAACATTGTTAGACGATTAAGTACGCTTCCAAAGACGTTTATGGTCTCTTTCAAATCTAGACCTATCAAGCTTCGTCACCTATATCTAGTAATTTTTCTACGGGAATTATTTTATCAAAGAAATCACTTTCAATGACTGAATTTGAAACCGCTCCCAAGTGAATAAGGTGGTTGAAGATAGTAAAGCCCTTGGGTTTTTTAAGATTTTTATTTTTTAATTTAACCTCATCAACAACGGATAATTCAATTGCAGATCCAGATTTAATCTCGCAGAGATGAAGCACTCCACGCTTACATTGAATTAATAAATCAATTTGAAGTCCGTTTTTAATTTTAGTTTGTGTCTGGAAATAAGGCCCTAGATTTTCAATGGTATTTACATCAATTTTGAGCACGTTCATCAGACTGGATAAATTGTTGATGATAAGGTTTTCTAATTGTAAGGCGAAGATAATGGGCCATTGAATGATTTCTTTATTGTTAAGTTTGTGTGGCAGGCCCTGAATTCTATTCTTTTTGGGGTATACATATTTTAAGTAAAATCGGGTGTAATTGTCTATAATCCGGTATTTGTAATTTTTCGAATTTCCCCCTTTAAAGTTCCAAGAATAAAATTTTTTAATAAAACCAGCCTGTTCTAGATCGAATAGATAATCGGTGGAATCACCATTTAAAGGCAGATTTAATGATTTAGTAATTTCATTTAAAGTCATTGGTTTTTTATTAAGTTGCAAAAGAATTTTTTTATAGAGATCATTTCTCTTGCCAAAAATATCATTAAAAATAGTTTCAAATTCTGTGAAAAAAAAGCCATTCACATTCATAAAGAAATAATTAATCGTGTGTTCAGCTGATTCTTTGGGGTTAATCTCTTCAAGATATTTTGGTACCCCTCCCGTGAGACTCAAAAATTTTATAATTTCAGTCGTTTTAATTTTCTTATTTCTTTCAACTAAGAATTTTTTTGCCTCAAATAAGCTTAATTCTTTGAGGAAAATTTCGCTGGAGATTCTGCCGACAAAACCTGTATTGTTAAGGATATTTCTTTGAATCCAACTAGAAACAGAGCCACAGAGAATAAGTAAAATGGAAGCGTTTTTTCGGTTCAATAGATCGCAGGTATTTTTAAGCTTTCCAGGGAAGTCAGGATCTTTTCCTCCTAGCCATGAAATCTCATCTAATAGAATAATGATCTTATCTTTCTGGCAAAGTTTTTCTAATTGCCCAAGCCCCTCGCTCCAGTCTGAAAACTGAATAGATTTTATTCCTAGATATTTTGCATAGGATTTTGCAAAATGATTTAGTTGGTCTTTATTCGTCTGTCCCTCCCTCGGGGACAGGCCCTGAAACTCATAGAGTCTACAATCCATTTTTTTGGCAAAAAAATGGATCAATGTGCTTTTGCCGATTCTTCGGCGTCCCTGTACTGTTACAAGGCCAAAATGAGGTCGAGAATAAATTTCTTCAAGCAGAGCTAATTCAGATTTTCTTCCTAAAAATGACATTTAATAAATCCTCTGTAAAATGATTTTTGTTAAAATACAGAGCAATATATACTTTAAGAAAAATCCTCTGTAAAATGATTTTTGTTAAAGTATAGAAGAATCAATAGAGAGCTGAATCGGATCAACGCGTTGGAATATCGTTGATCTTGCATTTTAGAGGGTATTGGATTTAATCTCAATTCAGCAAACTCGCGCTTAGATAATATCTGATTCATCTGGAGGATAACAAATGGCCAAGTACAACCCTCAACGTTTTGAAAAAAAATGGCAGACTCGATGGGAACAAGAAAAGGTTTATCAAACAAAAAACCCTGGAGAGCTTGGATTTGATCCTCAGAAGCCTTCTTATTACATCCTTGATATGTTCCCCTATCCTTCAGGTTCGGGTCTTCATGTAGGGCATGCAAGTGGTTATATAGGTACTGATATTATCGCGCGACGGAAACGGATGGATGGTTTTAATGTTTTGCATCCGATGGGTTGGGATGCCTTTGGCCTGCCCGCCGAGCAGTATGCGATTCAGACGGGGCAGCATCCCAGAGTGACGACAGAGCAAAACGCGCAGACCTTTCGCAAGCAATTGAAGAATTTAGGATTGAGTTATGACTGGGATCGTGAAATCGATACCAGCACTCCAGAGTACTATCAATGGACTCAATGGCTTTTTTTAAAATTATATGAAAAAGGATTAGTCTACCAAAAAGAAGTCGCTGTGTGGTGGTGTGAGGATTTAAAAACCGTCTTAGCGAATGAGGAAGTCATCGGGGGACGCTCCGAAAGAGGAAATCATCCTTGTGTGCGTCGGCCCTTAAAACAGTGGGTTTTAAAAATCACGGAATATGCTGACCGACTGATTTCTGATTTGGATCTCTTGGACTGGCCAGAAAGTGTCAAGAAAATGCAGGTAGATTGGATCGGCCGGTCAGAGGGCGCTGAGGTCGATTTTCCTGTTGAAGCTTCTGAAAAAAAGATTCGAGTTTTCACCACCAGACCTGATACCTTGTACGGAGTGACGGCCGTGGTGCTTTCCCCCGAGCATCCCTGGAGTCGAGAATTAACCACTCAAGCCCAAAAGCCTGTGGTTGAGGGTTATATTTTCAAGGCGACTTCAAAATCCGATCGAGAAAGAAAAGCTGAGGCCAAAGAAATCACTGGGGTTTTTACGGGGAGCTACGCATTCCATCCTCTTTTGCCTCAGAAAAAGATTCCAATCTATATTGCAGACTATGTGATTGCTGAATATGGAACAGGAGCGGTGATGTCCGTTCCTGCCCATGATGAACGCGATCATCTCTTTGCCAAAACTCAGGGCTTGCCACAGATTCGTGTCGTCGTGAGTGAAGGGACGCAGTCATCAGGGGTTGCTTGCAGTGACGAACAAGCTTGCTTTACTGAGGATGGAAAGTTGCAAAACTCAGCTCAGTTTTCAGGTTTGACCTCAGAGGTGGCGCGTTTGCAAATCACCTCAGAATTAGAAAAGGTGGGACTAGGAGAAAAGAAAATCACTTATAAATTGAAGGACTGGGTTTTTTCACGACAACGTTATTGGGGTGAACCGTTCCCTTTGTCCTTCGCTCCTGATGGATCGATCGTTCCCGTTCATGAATCAGAGCTCCCGGTGGAATTACCAGATATGAAAGATTTCAAACCAAATGAGGATGGCTCGGCTCCGCTAGCTCGGGTTCCTGAATGGGTGCAACATACTTCCAAATCATTGCCTGGAGTGCCTCTATTGCGCACCACAGACACCATGCCTGGTTGGGCAGGGTCTTGTTGGTACTACCTTCGATTTATGGACCCGAATAATGACAAAGCACCTTTTTCTCAAGAAGCAGTTAAGTATTGGGGAATGGTGGATCTTTATGTGGGAGGAACTTCCCATGCGGTCATGCATTTGTTGTACGCTCGATTTTGGCACAAAGTTTTTTATGATTTAAAATTAGTTCCCCATCCTGAGCCCTTCAAAAAACTTTTCAATCAAGGCATGGTCACCGCCTTTGCCTTTAAAGATTCTACCGGACGTTTGGTAACCTCCGATGAGGTGCAAGCTTCTGGTGCGGAATGGATTCGAAAATCCACCGGCGAAAAAGTGGAAAGGTTTATCACCAAAATGTCCAAGTCCCTTCGGAATGTGGTAAACCCAGATGAAGTGATTGAGTCCCACGGGTGCGATGTCTTACGAGCCTATGAAATGTTTATGGGCCCTCTCGATGATGAAAAACCCTGGACAGATGAGGGCCTTCCTGGATGTGAGAGGTTTTTAAAGCGCGTTTGGAATTTTTTTCATGAAGAAAATGATACCCTGAAAAAGCAATTTTTAAAACACGATGACCAAATGTCTACGGATCGGTTAATTCTTGAGCGAGCTTTTCATCGGTGCTTAAAACGAGTGAATGATTCTTTCATCAATTTTAATTTCAACACGGCTATTGCAAGCTTTATGGAGTTTTTAAATACGGCCGTTGAAAAATCAAGCGCGATGAATCGTCAGCAAGCAGAAAACTTTCTTAAAGTTCTGTCGCCATTTTGTCCTCACTTGGCTGCCGAAATTTGGCAGGAATTAGGACATCAGAAAGTAATTGATTATGAATCGTGGCCTCAACTTAATCCTGCATTTCTTGAAGATACCGATTTCGAGCTAGTGATTTCAGTTAATGGTAAACCCAGAAAGCGAGCCCAGGTGGCGCGAGGAACAAACAAGGAAGCCTTAGAGAAGATTGCCAAGGAGACTTTGGGGGATCTGATCGCAGGAACGACGATCCTTAAAGTGATCATCGTTCCAGACAAGTTAGTGAATATCGTTGTTAAATAAATCAGGTTAGAGGTATAGGTTTTTGAAGAAGTAGGGTGCGAAATTACTTAAAGGACCATTTTGATTGGGATTTGAGAATGTTTTATCATCCCTTCTGTTCAAGATGTCATTTATTATTTTATTATCATATTTACTTTGCTCCAAGAATTCAGCAATTACTTTTAATGTTCCTGAACTATCGTTAATTTTAAGAGCGGTTTGAATTTCTGAAGTATCTAACGTGTATTCTAATGCTCTTGATTTAGAATTAAATTTAACGCAGATAAGTTTATAATCAACTATTTGATTTTCAGAAACCTGAGTATTAAAGTCGTGTAAATTTGCATATTTTATATCCCCATTAATTACAATATCTCTAATTTCTAAAACCTTTGGTGTTATAACGACACGGTTCACTTTTGAGATATCATTTGAGGGAAATGTCTGTGGGTTAAAATATTTGCCATCCGGTTCAATAAAACAAGACGTCTGCGCAGAAATTGTGCTAGGGACAATTCTACCTCCACTTAAGTTTAAGCTTGGTACTTTATACGTTATTGCTTCGTCAGAGGAAGTAGTTAAATCTTTATAAGCTTGGTAACTATTATTTTTATCAATATGAGCATAGGAATATATTAAAATCCTATCTTGTGACTTAATATCTGCCGCATGCAGATTAAAACTCGAAATTCCAATTATAATACTTAGCAAATAATTATAATTCTTCATGGTTAGTCTCCTATGGTTATTAAAATAATTGTTAAAAACTTAAATCAAAGTGAATCATTCAGTCTAAACTTATAATTAATATCACTCGAATTAATATCATTTGCATAACTGATACCGTTAAAGACTAACCCTAAAAATAAAATTAATTTTAATTTCAAATTTCTTTCAGAATTGTCCATCTATATGAAATAATTTAAATAAATGGAAAGTTTCATTGTAAATAGGCTCGAACAGAAGTCTTATTTGAATTTTTGATGGGATATAAGATAGCGAATTGTCACTGGTTACTGTCTAAAATGATGACAAATAAAAGCCTCTTTCTTCTTTTTGTGGGGATAGGGGTTTAATTGGATTCAGGGTCATACTTCCATTGCAGGGCAAAACGGCTGTTTAGGTAGCCAACTTTTTGCATTATTTTAAGCTTAAAATACTCCATGT